>JAEMRP010000156.1:0-1296 GCA_016463265.1 Microbacteriaceae bacterium
ACTGTGGGGTGGCGGAGAAGCGCCGCCGTACATCACGTGGGGTCACAACAACACGTCGGCCCTGGTTCGAGTCCCGATGTACAAACCGGGCAAAGAACAGTCGGTTCGAATCGAGTACCGCGGCCTTGACGCGGCGGCCAACCCCTACCTCGCCTACGCGCTCCTTCTCTCGGCTGGCATGAAGGGAATCGAGGAGGGTTACGAACTTGCCCCGGAAGCGGAGGGAGACATCGCAAGCCTCACGGCAACTGAACGCCGTGCCCTCGGCTACCGACCGCTGCCGGAAAATCTTCACCGCGCGTTGCACTACATGGAGGAGAGCGAACTGGTCGCCGAAACCCTCGGTGAACAGGTCTTCAACTTCTTCATCCGAAACAAGCAAGCGGAGTGGAACGCCTACGGTCGGCAAGTGACTCCGTGGGAGTTGGACACCAACTTCCGCCAGTTGTAGGCATGGCCGCAACGCCGAGCCTCACCGATCTAGCCCGAGTCGGGTTTGCGGATCTGTCGGGAGCGCGGGAACTCCTCGGCAATTACGGTTTTGAATCCGAGTGGTTTGCCGTGTCCGCGAGTGCCGACAATGCGATTCGCTGGTTGGGCCGCTTGGCGGATTCCTCCCGCAAACTCCTCGATTCGGTCCTTGCCGTCGTCGAACATCGAGACGCACTGATAAGAGTCCTGGGAGCCAGCAACGGTCTCGCTGAGTTCCTTGTGCGAAGACCGACCGCTCTCGACCGGGCGCTTCCGCCCGAGTCGCTTCCGACGGAAGCGGACTATCGTGACGCGCTGTCCGGGGCGTCGTCGGTGGACGAGATAAGGTTCCGGTACCGCGAGCATCTGCTCACTATCGCGTCGTGGGACCTCTCACAGCCGGATTCGATGGCGGTTGTCGATAATGTCGGCGCCGCGCTCGCCGACCTCGCGGGAGCGGTGTTGGACGCAGCACTTCACTTGGCGAAGGCCACCGTCGATGCGCCGGCGAGCATTCGGGACAACACCGTACTCACCATCGTTGGGATGGGGAAAGCCGGTGCACGGGAACTCAACTACGTTTCGGACGTCGACGTGATTTTTGTGTGCGACGCACACGGGATTGACTTCAACGACGCGGTTGATGTGGCGACTAAATGGGCGCGTTCGGTCGTCGCGACGGTTAACGGTCCGAGCCTTGAGCCCGCCCTCTGGGAATTGGACACCAATTTGCGTCCGGAAGGCGCGAAAGGCGCGTTGGTGCGAACACTGGATTCGCACGTCGCTTATTACGAGCGGTGGGCGGAAAACTGGGAGTTTCAAGCG
>JAEMRP010000156.1:1396-2662 GCA_016463265.1 Microbacteriaceae bacterium
CGGGAGCCCTGCGGCACATTGCCGCACTGACCGGCGGGATTTCACGGAGTGCGAGCATCCAACGGAACCTATTGCCGGTGTTGTTGCATTGGATGGCGGAAGGCACCGACCCCGACGGCGGGTTGGCTGCTTTTCGCCGCATCAGTGACTCGCTCGGAGATTCGCCGTGGTATTTGCGAATGCTGCGAGATTCGGTCGGCGCCGCGCAGCGACTCAGTCGAGTGCTCTCGTTGTCGCACTACGTCGCCATCCTGATTGAGCGAGTACCCGACGCGGTCGCGTGGCTCGATGATGACGAGAACCTGCGACCCAGAACGCTCGAAACGTTGTTGGAGGAGTTCGGTGCGATCGACTTCCGCCACGCCAAAGTGGAGGACGCGGCGAAGGCGATTCGCTTCGCGCGGAGGCGGGAACTGCTTCGCGTTGCGTTGGCCGCAGTGCTCGATCTCGTCGATATCGAGCAGATTGGTGTCGCCCTGTCGGATATCGCGACGGCCACGATTGAAGCCGCCACGAGACTGGCTCGCCGAGGGATTGATGGCGTCGAATTCGCCGTCATCGCGATGGGTCGGTTCGGTGGGCGGGAACTCGGATTTTCGTCGGACACCGACGTCGTCTGGGTGTTCCGCGACAACGGTGCTGGAGAGTCCGCCCACCAGAGCGCTGAGAAAATCGTTCACTCAATCATTCGGCTCACCGAGGATTTGCGCTTCCCGCTCGATCTCGATGCGGGACTTCGACCGGAAGGAAAGAACGGGCCTCTCATTCGCTCCCTCGATGCGTACCGCGCCTATTACGCCCAGTGGAGTGACATCTGGGAAACGCAAGCGTTGATCAGGGCTACGCCAGTCGCGGGTGACCCCGCCCTGTTGGCTTCATTCGACGAGATGGCTGATTCCGTCCGATACACGACCGAGATTTCAGAGGAGGGAATCCGCGAGATACGGCGCATCAAGGCAAGGGTCGAAACAGAGAGATTGCCCTTCGGAGCTGACGCCTCTCGACACACGAAATTGGGTCGCGGGTCACTCAGTGATGTCGAATGGCTTGTGCAACTGTTGCAGTTGCAGCACGGACCGCGCAACGACGGTGTTCGCACCCCATCGACGTTGAAAGCGTTGGAGGTCGAGATTGCGAGCGGATACGTGAGCGAGGTCGACGGCGCGGCACTCCGTGAAGCATGGCTATTGAGCTCTCGGATTCGCTCGGCGACGACTCTGTTCACGGGCAAGGGGTCCGATGTCGTGCCTCTGGACCGGCGTGAGC
>JAEMRP010000157.1 GCA_016463265.1 Microbacteriaceae bacterium
GGGTAAGTCCCGCCCAACCGGTGCGCCCGTTGCGACGATGACCGCGTCGTACCGCTCATGAAGCTCAGCCCACGTGACGTCGACTCCGATCGTCACTCCTGTTCTGAATCGGGTTCCCTCCTCGCGCATCTGGCCGATGCGGCGGTCGATGTGACGTTTTTCCATCTTGAAATCCGGAATTCCGTAGCGAAGCAGTCCCCCGACGTTGTCGTCCCGCTCGTAGACGGCAACAGTGTGTCCAACCCGCGTCAGCTGTTGGGCCGCGGCGAGACCCGCGGGACCAGAACCGACGATGGCGATGGTCTTGCCGGTGAGGCGGTCGGGTAGAACGGGGTTGATGTAACCCTTTTCCCACGCGGTGTCGATGATCGCAAGCTCTGCTTGCTTGATGGTGACGGCCGGCTGGTTTATACCCAGAACACACGATGATTCGCACGGCGCCGGACAGAGCCGACCCGTGAACTCGGGGAAATTGTTGGTGGCGTGAAGTCGCTCACTCGCCGCCCGCCACTCGTCGCGATGGACTAAATCGTTGAATTCGGGGATCAGGTTTCCCAGTGGACAGCCCTGATGGCAAAACGCAACACCGCAGTCCATGCATCGCCCAGCCTGACGTTCAATCTGACCTGACTCACGCTCGGCGTAGACCTCGTTCCAGTCGCGCAATCGGATTGACACGGGCCGACGTTCTGGGGTTTCGCGCGTCGTCGTCTTCAGGAATCCACGGGGGTCAGCCACCGGTCACCTCCATGATTTGCCGCCACGCGTCCGCGCCGTCCGGGTCGCTTCCCGCATCGATTGCCGTGTTACGGATGATGGTCACGCGGCGGAAATCGCGCGGTGTTATTGCCGTGATGCGATCGCGAGTGGTGGGCCAGGCGGAGAGAAGCTCAGTGCCATAGAGCGAACCCGTTTCGGTAACGTGAGTGGTGAGCAACCCTCGAACCGTTTCGGCGTCATCGTCCGTCAACGACGTCAGTTCGAGCTCGCCGGAACGAATCGCGGCCTGGTTGACCGACGCGACGTCGAGGTCGAGAACGTAGGCGTATCCGCCGCTCATACCGGCTCCAACGTTACGACCGGTCGAGCCGACAATGAGAGCAATCCCGCCGGTCATGTATTCGAGCGCGTGGTCACCAGCGCCTTCGACCACCGCAATAGCACCCGAGTTACGAACCGCGAAACGCTCACCCACAACGCCGGCGATATACATCTCACCGCTCGTTGCCCCGTACCCGACCACGTTGCCCGCGATGATATTGAGGTTGGAGGGGAACGTCGACTGGAAGGGCTGGCGCATTACTATCCGGCCTCCGCTGAGGCCCTTGCCGACATAGTCGTTCGAATCCCCGATGAGGCGAAGGGTTATTCCGCTGGGAACGAAGGCGCCGAGTGATTGCCCTGCCGAACCGGCGAGCGAAATGTCGATGGTGTCTGGCGCAAGACCGTCTTCGCCGTGGGCTTTGGTGACGAAGTGCCCGAGCATCGTGCCGATTGCGCGATCGGTGTTGCGGATGTCGGCCGTGAGCGAGACCGGTGTCCCGTCGGCAAGTGCTCTCGCTGCGTCGCGAATGAAGGTGTGGTCAATATGCGCCTCTAGCTCGTGGTTCTGTTGGCTCACGTTATGCCGGGGAGCATTGTCGGCGAATACCGGACCGCGGAGAACGGGCGTAAGGTCGAGCCCTTCGGTCTTCCAGTGGTTGACCGCACGGTCTACGTCGAGAATCTCGCGGCGACCAATCGCTTCCGCCAGGGTTCGGAACCCCAACGACGCCAAGATCTCGCGAACCTCTTCCGCCAGGAACTCGAAGAACGTCTCGACGAATTCGGGTTTGCCGTTGAAACGCTCGCGCAAGAGCGGATTTTGCGTCGCAACTCCGACTGGGCACGTGTCGAGATGACACGCGCGCATCATGATGCAACCGCTCACGACCATGGGCGCAGTCGCAAAACCGTATTCCTCCGCTCCAAGAAGGGCCGCAATGATGACGTCACGACCAGTTTTCATCTGACCATCAACCTGCAACACAACTCGCCCGCGCATATCGTTCAGCATGAGCGTTTGCTGGGCCTCTGCGAGCCCGAGTTCCCAGGGGGTTCCCGCGTGCTTCAGGGACGACAGCGGGCTGGCGCCCGTCCCACCGTCGTGACCCGAGATCAGAATGACATCGGCTTTTGATTTGGCTACGCCGGCCGCGACGGTTCCGATACCCGCCTCGGACACGAGTTTGACATGTATTCGTGCGGACGGATTAGAACGCTTGAGGTCGAAGATCAGTTGCTTGAGGTCTTCGATCGAATAGATATCGTGGTGTGGCGGTGGTGAAATGAGGCCGACACCCGGTGTCCCCTTCCGTGTCCTCGCAATCCACGGGTAGACCTTATTCGACGGAAGTTGCCCGCCCTCGCCCGGCTTCGCGCCCTGCGCCATCTTGATTTGGATGTCGTCGGCGTGAGTGAGGTACATGCTCGTGACCCCAAATCGACCGCTGGCGACCTGTTTGATCGCGCTACGACGCTCGGGGTCCAACAGGCGGTCGACGGATTCGCCGCCTTCTCCGGTATTCGATCGAGCACCGAGCCGGTTCATCGCGATAGCGAGGGTCTCGTGCATCTCTTGAGATATGGCCCCATAGGACATCGCACCGGT
>JAEMRP010000023.1 GCA_016463265.1 Microbacteriaceae bacterium
AAAGCCCGCGCTGACGAGCGAATCAACGAGCGCTTTACCCGGTTGCTGTTGGTCACTCGTCGCAACCGCCGACAGCGCCCAATCGAAATAGGCTTTGTTGTCCTGCGCATCGCCGTCCGGCAGGAAAACGGGCGCTGGTGCGGCCGATACGGTCGGGGTTGGCGTCGACGTCGCTCCTGGCGTGGCGTTCGGAGCGAGAGAACAACCACCCAGAGCGAGGGACATGACCGTCGTCGCGACAAGGACAAACGTGCGCGCGGTCATTCCCCCATTCTAGGTCAGCGCGAGTCGTCGGGTCAGACCACAGCGACCGCTCCGGCGGGCGCGGGTTCGGTGTCACTTTCCGATTGGATTGTCGACGAGTCGGCGCCCAGGGCGACCAATCGCGTGAACACCGCGGTCCCCCAAAACAAGTCATGCCCGAGCGTTTCGGCCTCGATTTCGACATTGGTTCCCGTCCGATCGTCGGTTTGCCAGTCACGAACGCGCAAGCGGCCCGACACGACGATGCGGTCTCCTTTGGACAGTGAGGGAACCGCGTTGATGGCGAGTTGACGAAATGCCGTGACGGTGTACCAGTTGGTCGACGCGTCAACCCACGCCGAGGCCGCCTTGTCGAACCGTCGCTGTGACGATGCGAGCCGGAAGCTCGTGATCGGAAGTCCTTCGCTCGTGACAACGTGCCGTGGCGTCGTTGCGATGAGCCCGGTGATGGTGAGGGTGTCGCTCATGTGTCTCCTTTGTTGTGTGGACGGCGCCGGCCGTCCCAACCTGCGACCGGCGCCTCCAACGAGGATGTCCCGAACGCCGCTGGATCACACTGAGAAACCCCCGCTCCGTGGACAACCGCACGGGCGGGCGATGTGTGCAGAAGCTACACGGTCAGATATTGCGCGAAGCCGGAGCGCACCTTGTTGACCTTGGGGACGGCCACCGCGAGGCAATAACCCTGTGTCGGGTTCTTGGCGAAGAAATCCTGGTGGTAGTCCTCGGCCGGGAAAAACTCAGTGAAGTCGTCAATTGTCGTCACAACGCCGCCGCCCCAGGTTTCGTTCGCGCGGTCGCGCGCGGCTTCAAATAGTTGTCGTTGATCCGAGTCTGTCGGGAACATCACCGAACGGTATTGGGTTCCAACATCGTTACCCTGCCGGTTCAACTGGCGGGGATCGTGCATGGTGAAAAAGGCATCCAGAATGACGTCGGCGGGGATGACCGCCTCGTCGAAGGTGACGGCGACGACTTCGGCATGGCCCGTCGAACCCGTGCACACCGCCTCGTAACTCGGTGAATCGACGTGCCCGCCCGCATAACCCGACACCACCGAGCTCACGCCACGAAGCACGCGGTACGCCGCGTCGAGGCACCAGAAACAACCGCCAGCCACATAGAACGTCATCATGCGGTCAGTCTAATCGCGGGGCTAGGCTGTCACCATGACGTATGCCGCAGCACCGAATCGCTACGATTCAATTCCCTATCGCCGATGTGGTCGAAGCGGGTTGCTGCTTCCCCGAATTTCGCTCGGTCTTTGGAACAATTTCGGTGACGATCGAGACCTCTCAGTCCAACGTGACATCGTGCTTCGCGCATTCGACCTCGGGGTCACTCACATCGACCTCGCCAACAACTACGGACCGCCACCCGGTTCAGCCGAACGAAATTTTGGCAAAATCCTCACGAGCGACCTCCACCCCTATCGGGACGAACTCATCATTTCGTCCAAGGCCGGCTTTGACATGTGGGAAGGGCCCTACGGCGAGTGGGGTTCGCGCAAGTACCTTCTCGCCTCGCTCGATCAGAGCTTGTCGCGGATGGGACTCGACTACGTCGACATTTTTTACTCACACCGATTCGACCCTGACACTCCGTTGGAAGAGACGATGGGTGCCCTCGCGCACACGATTCACTCGGGTAAAGCGTTGTACGTCGGGATCTCGAACTACGACGAGGAACAGACGCGCCGCGCCTACGCGATCCTGAAAGACATGGGCGTCACGCTTCTCATTCACCAACCGCGATACAACCTCTTTGACCGCCGCCCGGAAGATGGGTTGTTCGATGCGCTTGTCGAACTGGGTGTCGGCGGAATCGTGTATTCGCCGCTTGCGCAGGGTCTCGCCACCGATCGTTACCTGAACGGAATTCCCTCCGACTCTCGAGTGCGCACCGCACAGTGGATTGATGAAGAGCGCATCAACGACGAGTACCTCGAACACGCACGCGCGCTCAACGACATCGCCCTTGAGCGCGGGCAGACGCTCGCTCAGATGGCGTTGACCTGGACGATGCGCCATCCGGGAGTCACGAGCGCGCTCATCGGCGCGAGCAGTGTCGCGCAACTGGAAGACTCGCTGAAAGCCGCTCACGCGGAACCCCTGACGGATGAGGAACTTGCGGCGATCGAACCACACGCGATCCACCAACTGGTGGGTTCGTGGTCGTAGCCAAACCGCGCGCACTCGTTGGATACATCGCTGCAACAGTCGCCGCCTTCATTTTCGGCGTGAACGGTGTCGTCATCAAACTGCTGATGGACGGCACGGGTATCGACGGGTTCCAGGTCACCTTCCTTCGCGTCGTCGGGGCCGCCGTGCTCATGGGTGCCGTCTTACTCACTCGGGACCCCAACGCCCTTCGAATCACCCGCAAACAAATCGTGCCCCTCCTCGCCATGGGCGTGGTCGGTGTCGCGATGTTACAAGCTACCTATGCCCAGGCCGTGTTCATGCTCCCCATCGGAATCGCTCTGTTGCTGGAATACACCGCGGTCCTCTTCGTGGCGCTCATCGCCCACTTCTTTTTCCGTGAGCACGTCAAGTCCCGAATTTGGGTGTCCATCGTGGCCGTCCTCATCGGGCTGGCCACTGTCGCCGAAGTGTGGAACTCGACCCTCAACGCCGAGGGAGTGTTGTGGGCGTTCGCTGCTTCAGCCTCACTCACGACCTATTTTCTCCTCGGAGAGCGCCAGACCGGGGTGCGGCACCCGATGGCCGTCGGCTTCTGGGGTATGACAGTTGCGAGCGCGTTCTGGGCGTTGTTCAGCGGGTGGTGGACGCTTGACCCCGTAATCTTCACTCGAGTCATCCCCTTCTCGGACGAAATCGGTGGAATATCGGGTCCCGCGTGGCTTCTGTTGGCGTTCATCGTGGTGCTGGGAACGTTCACGACGTTCACTCTCGGATTATGGTCCATCAGTATTCTCAAGGCCACGCGGTCGGGAATCGTTGCGACCAGCGAAGTGCTCTTCGCTTTTCTCGCCGCCTGGCTGATCCTCGGAGAAACTCTGAATGTTGTGCAACTGGTCGGTGCGGGTATTGTTTTAATCGGTGTGGTACTCGCCCAATCGGCTCGCGACAATCGCGCAGTACAAAGCGACCTCGCACTCGACACCTCCGAAATCTCTCTACCGAAAGATCCCCGATGACCGATTCACTGCTCGACATCACCGTCCTCACCGCCGACGGCACTGCGACCACATTGCAGGAACACGCCGGGAAAGTGTTGCTCGTCGTCAATGTCGCATCGCGGTGTGGCCTGTCGCCGCAATACGCCGATCTCGAGGCTCTTCAGCAGAAATACGGCCCCCGCGGTTTCGTCGTTCTGGGCTTCCCGTCGAATCAGTTCTTCCAAGAGTTGTCGTCGAACGACGCCATCGCCGAATACTGCGCGACAAAATGGGGAATCACCTTCCCGATTTTTGACCAGGTGAAGGTCAATGGCAAGAGTCGCTCCCCGCTCTACGCCGAACTGACGAAGACGAAAGATGAACGTGGCAGCGCGGGTAACATCCGCTGGAATTTCGAAAAGTTCGTCGTCACGCCCGATCTGCGAGTCTTTCGGTTCCGGCCGACAACAGTGCCGATGGACCCCGCGATCATCGACGCAATTGAATCGAACTTGCCGAAATAGCGTTTTCTTGAAGTGCGCAAAAGTGAGAGAATTTGCGGGTGAGTAAATCCAGCACTGAACGTCGAATCGTCAACGCCGACGGCGAATGGGAACACATTGCGCCATTCCGGGTGCTGTGGATCGCCAAAATCGTCTATAGCGGGCCATTCGAGCTCTTCATCGCATCGGTGATTGCCGTCAATGCGCTGTTTCTTGCGATCCTGACGATGCCCGGAATCTCGCTGGGCACGCGGGCGACCGCCATCACCATTGACAACATCGCCATGGGGATCTACGTAGTCGAACTGCTGGTGAGAATCCTGTCGTACGGAAAGAAGCCATGGCACTTCTTCCGCCAAGGTTGGAACATTTTTGATTTCATCGTGGTGGGCCTCGCACCGTTTGCGGCTGGTCAAACAGTGATCCTGCGACTCTTGAGACTTCTGCGCCTGTTGCGAATATTCCGATTCTTGCCCGAAGTGCGGATTCTTTTTGCGTCGATTGTGAAAAGTATTCCGCCACTATTTAGCATGTCCGTGCTGATCGGTCTTCTGTTGTTCCTTTACGGAATGGCCGGGACCTACCTATTCGGGACGGCGCTGTCCGAATCCTGGGGTCATATCGGGCGCAGTCTCAAATCGCTGTTCATTTTGTTGACGCTCGAAAACTTCCCGATCTATCTTGACGAGGCGATGGCAATCAGCCCCTTCGCACTGCCCTTTTTCTTGTCTTATGTGTTCTTTGTCGTGTTCACGATTCTCAACGTCTTGATTGGTATCGTCTTGAACGCCATGGACGAAGCTCGGGCCGAAGCACGAATTCACACTGACAAAAAAGCGGCACTCACCGAGTTGTCGTCGCTCGTCGATGTGATCAGTGCCGACGGGAAGATAACCGACGCTGAGCTCGTGCAACTGCGGTCGGAAATCGATCGGCTTCGACAAAACTGAATCGCGCGAACCAGAAATGCGACCGTATGCTCGACGTAGAGCTCGGCGATAAGTGCTAGCCCAACGCCAAGGAGGCAACGATGTATGTAGCGACCTGGAACGGTGCAGTCATTGCACAATCAGACAAGACGATCGAGATTGAAGGCAACCAGTATTTCCCGATGGACAGCGTCGAGGCCCAGCTCCTCGTCGACTCGGACACCACATCGACGTGTTCGTGGAAGGGCCTCGCGAACTACTACTCGCTGAACGTGAATGGCGACGTCAACACCGATGCGGTGTGGGTCTACCGCGACCCCAAGGATGCCGCCAAAGAAATCGCCAATTATGTGGCGTTCTGGCGTGGCGTCACGGTCAGCGCAGCCTGACCGTTATCACGGGTATCCCTCGTGATCGAATTCGACCGAGTGTCAAAAAAGTACGGTGACATCACTGCGCTGAACAGTTTTTCTCTGAAGGTTCCCACCGCGAAGATCACGGTGTTAATGGGGCTTTCCGGTTCGGGAAAGACGACCGCCATCCGAATGGTCAACAAAATGGTGACGCCCACCTCTGGGTCTGTGTCGATTGACGGAGTGGATGTTGCTGCTCGTGACGCCGTTTCGTTGCGCAGAACGGTCGGTTACGTCATACAAGAAGTGGGCCTACTCCCCCACAAAACAGTCCGCGAAAACGTGAGTCTCATTGCTCGTATCGCTGGGCAACCGGCAGACGTCGCCGAGGGTAACGCAACCGAAATGCTGACGATGGTCGGGATCGACGAACAATTCTTCAGTAGATACCCCCAGCAGTTGTCGGGTGGCCAACAGCAACGAGTCGGTGTCGCTCGAGCCCTCGCCATCAAACCCAACATTCTGCTGATGGACGAGCCGTTCGGCGCCGTCGACCCGATTGTGCGAGAAGAACTGCAGGACGAGTTGTGCCGTATTCAGCGCGAACTCGGCCTCACCATCATTTTTGTCACACACGATCGCCACGAAGCGGTGAAGATTGCCGACCAGTTGGTGGTTCTGTCGAACGGCGGTCACATTGAACAGGCCGGCGCTCCATCGGAACTCACGGCGACACCCGCCAACGCGTTTGTTCGAAAGATTCTCGGCGTCTAATGGAGTGGTTCATCGCCAACTGGACGTTTGTTGCAGGGTTGGCCGCCACCCACCTGAGCGTCTCAGTTGTTCCGATCGTCGTCGGCGCCTTCCTGGCCGTCGTGTTCGCGCGAGTAACACCCACTCGATGGGTAAACCCGGCCCGCGGAGTTCTCGGTGCAATCTATGCGATTCCGTCTCTTGCCTTGTTCGTGACGCTTCCCGCGCTCATCGGGACAGACTTCACCGGGCCGACAAACGTCGTCATCGCGCTCACTATCTATGTCATCGCATCGATGTACTTCTCGGCGCACGATGCGTTCCATCAGGTCCCGCGACCTACAGTGACAAACGCCGAGTCTATGGGAATGAGCTCTCGGCAAATATTCTTCCACGTTGAGCTTCCGATGGCAGTGCCCGGACTCATCGCCGGATTGCGGGTCGCCGCCGCCAGCACCATTTCCATCGCTTCGATCGGAGCCGTCGTCGGCGTTCGAAACCTCGGGTACCTGTTTATTGACGGTTTTCAGCGAAAAATCCCCGAGGAAATCATCACGGGGGTCCTCGCAATCTTTGTCATTGCAGTTACTCTCGATGCCGGCTTGTGGCTCGTCGGTCGGCTGATGACGCGCTGGCGTTTCGTCACGGTCGACCATGCTTGATCTCACCGAACTGGGGGCGTGGTTTTCCGACCCAGAGAACTGGGCTGGTCGCTACGGGTTGTGGAACCTCGTGGCAGAGCACCTCACGCTCACCTTTGTGGCAATCGTTGTCGCCGCGATAGTCGCTGTTCCGCTCGGTGTCGCGATCGGGCATTTAGGTCGGGGGGAATTCTTCGTTGTGGGGCTGGGATCGGCCTCGCGGGCCATTCCCACGATGGGCTTACTGTTCGCACTCGTACTGGTCATGGGTGTCCAATTCAGAGAATTGTCTGTTGTGCTCGCGCTTTCCGCCATCGCTCTCCCGCCTCTCGTTGCCGGCGCATATTCCGGCGTGACGACGATTCCCCCGTGGATTCGCGACTCCGCCACCGCTCAGGGGATGACCGCCTGGCAACTCGTGCGACACGTGGAGCTTCCCCTTGCCGCGGCGTCGATCATCGGCGGATTTCGAATCGCGTACATCCAGGTCGTCTCCACCGTCGTTCTCGCTCCGCTGGTCGGACTAGGAGGTGTCGGGTTCGGAATCATTCAAGGCTTGGCTCTGCGCAACTTTTCACAAGTGACAGCGAGTTCGATCGTCATCATCGTGATAACCGTGGCCGGCGATCGCCTCATTGGTTTGTCGCAAAAGTTTCTAAGCGATAGATTGGGTAAACCTAAACCTTTGGAGACATCATGAAACTCACGCGAATCGCCGCCGTTGCGGCCAGTATTGGATTGATCCTCGGCGTCGCCGGGTGCGCCCCGAGCGCTGTACCATCGAGCGAGCCCATCGTCATTGGCTCGCAGGCTTACTACTCGAATGAAATCATCGCCGAGGCCTACGCACTCGTGCTCGAGGACGCGGGATTCACCGTCGAGCGTAAATTCTCGCTCGGACAGCGTGACGTGTATGTCCCCGCAATCGTCGCCGGAGAAATCGACCTGTTCCCTGAATACACCGGCAACCTGTTGCAGTTCTTTGTTCCCACCGCCACGGAAACCGCCGCGGAGGACGTCTATGCGGCTCTCGCAACGTCGTTGCCCGAAGGCCTCACCGCGCTCGCCATGTCGCCCGCGAGCGACCAGGATTCCTACAACGTGACACAGGAATTTGCGTCCGCAAACGGCGTTGAGTCCATTGCCGACCTGGCAAGCCTCGCCGACATCACTCTCGGTGGCGCGCCCGAACTCGCCGAACGCCCATACGGCCCGACCGGTTTGCTCGCAATGTATGGCGTGACGGTTTCGTTCGAGGCAACGGGTGATACGACCGTTGAATCGCTCGTTGCCGGGATTGTCGACATGGCCAACGTGTACAGCGCGGACCCGCGAATCCAGCAACTCGGTCTCGTGACACTGTCCGACCCGCTTGGGCTGTTCCTCGCGTCGAATGTTGTGCCGATTGCGTCGGAAGCAGTGAACGCCGATGCCCGCGCGCTGATTGACGCTGTTTCGGCAGCGATGAGCGCCGCGGATCTGGTCGCACTCAATGTTCGCAGCGTTGACGAGAAATTGTCTGCCGCGGTCATCGCACGTGAATGGCTAGTGTCCGAAGGTCTTCTCGACTAGACCTCAGTCCCGGGCTCGGGATTAGGGCTTAGTTTTGTCGCTGGGCTTGTCGCTTTTGCGTGTCGCCAACGCAAAAACGGCGAGGCCGGCAACTAGGGCACCAGCTCCGAGGCCGTACGCCACAACTTCATCTGCTCGGTTGGAGTCCACGAACACTCCGACGAACACGACCGCGATAATGGCGACGACGACACCGATCAGTTTCGACTTGAGGTCGTCGAGATCGCGCACCCGCAGCCAGGCCGGAACCGGCAACTCGGGGTCGATAAACAATTCGTAGAGCCCGTAGCCAATGACGAGCAGAACGGTACCCAGCAGGATTGCGTCGACGGCAGTGAGCACGTCAACAATCGTGTCTTTGAGGTACGTGTCGGTTGTGACCGACTCGTACACAACGACGACCATTTCGATTGAGCCCTGAGCCATCAAGAGCAACGCCCCGATGATGGCGGCAATCGCGGGAACAATCACGGCGTAGCGAGTGAGACCGAGTATTTGGCGCATAGCGTCAGTTTATGGGCTCACCTCGGGGGTTGGCTAGACGGGCGAGGTGCCGACCTGAGCAACGGCAATCAGTCCGCGGTGCGTCAACCGCGGGCCCGTGCAACTGTATAGAATTTGGAGACTGCCGAAAATGACACTCTTCGTGAGGGGTCTGATTCGGACTCGCCACAACGAGTGGCACAAAGGGGAAGGTTTGCGCACATGGCTCGTCTGGGAATCGTGAAAGAGGGCGACGGGGAAACACGGGTTGCCGCCACTCCGGACACCGTCACAAAGCTGTTGACCCTGGGCTACGAGGTCGTTGTTGAACGTGGCGCTGGTGCTGAATCGTCGTTCCCCGACTCTCAATACAAGGCGGCTGGCGCGATCGTCGCGGACAAAAAGAAGACGTGGTCATCCGAAATCGTGATGAAAGTCAACGCCCCCACCGACGCAGAGATTGCGACCATGGCGCCGGGAACAACCGTGATTGGCGTGATGGCGCCCGGGCTCCGACCGGAACTTCTCGCTGCCCTGGCTAAGCGCGGACTCACGGCAATTGCGCTTGACGCGGTGCCTCGTATTTCGCGCGCCCAGTCGATGGACGTCTTGAGTTCCATGGCGAATCTCGGTGGTTACCGCGCCGTGATCGAATCCGCCTATGAGTTTGGCCGTCTCTTCACCGGTCAGGTAACCGCAGCCGGCAAAGTGCCGCCGGCGAAAGTGCTTGTCGCCGGTGCAGGAGTTGCCGGACTCGCGGCGATCGGTACCGCGTCGAGCATGGGCGCAATCGTTCGAGCGACCGACCCTCGCCCAGAGGTAGCAGACCAGGTCAAGTCCATCGGTGGCGAATACGTCGCGGTTGAAGTCAACGAAAAAATGACGTCGTCTGACGGCTATGCCAAAGCGACGAGCGAGGCGTATGACCGTCGTGCAGCCGAGATTTATTCCGAGCAGGCACGCGACGTTGACATCATCATTACGACCGCGCTCATCCCGGGCCGACCCGCGCCCAAGTTGTTGACCGAAGCAGACGTCGCGAGCATGAGACCCGGCAGTGTCATCGTCGATATGGCCGCCGGAATGGGCGGAAACGTCGCGGGGTCGAAAGCGGGCAAACGAGTCGTTACCGCGAACGGCGTCGTCATTCTTGGTTACACCGACCTTCCCGGCCGACTCCCCCAGCAAGCCTCGCAGCTTTTCGGCACCAACATGCTGAACCTTCTGAAACTCGTCACTCCCGAAAAAGACGGAAAACTAACCCTCGACTTTGACGATGTTGTTCAGCGCGCCGTGACGGTTGTCCAAGACGGCACCGTGATGTGGCCACCCCCGCCGGTGCAGGTTTCAGCCGCTCCCGCCGCCGCGGCGACTGAACCAGCGACTCCCGTTGAGAAACGAGTGATGTCGCCTCTTCGGAAGGGACTCCTGAAGGGAATCGGCCTCGCCGTTGTTCTTGCGATTTGCGCTTTCGCCCCCGCACCCCTGCCCCAGCACTTCCTCGTGCTCATGTTGTCGGTGGTTGTCGGCTTTTACGTCATCGGCAAGGTGCACCATGCACTTCACACGCCACTCATGAGTGTGACAAACGCCATCTCGGGCATCGTTGTCGTGGGCGCGATCGCCCAACTCGCATCGGACAACATCGTCGTCCAGATTCTGGCCGCCGTCGGCGTCCTTCTCGCATCAA
>JAEMRP010000024.1:0-3870 GCA_016463265.1 Microbacteriaceae bacterium
GCTTCGCCGTCGAGACCGGGCGCGGGCGATGCGGCGACGGGTGGCTTCCCGCCCGCCTTCGCTGCTTCGTCGGCCGACGGAATGTCGGGCAAATCAACCTGCGCGGTCGTGCGCGCGCGGGTTACGGGCTTTTTGGCAGGCGCGGGTGCGGCATCCTGCTTGGTCAGGCCATCGGCGGTGAACGCCTCACGAAGCTTGCGGGCAACGGGCGGTTCGATCGTCGATGACGACGACTTGACGAACTCGCCGAGCGTACCCAGCTTCTCGATGACCTGCTTGCTTTCGATGCCGAATTCTGCGGCAATCTCGTGCACGCGTGGTTTTCCAGCCACAATTCTCCTGTCCGAGGTGCACCCCGAACAGGGCACACCACTACTGCGTTACGGAACTCATTTCGAGCCGCTCATTAGTGGTCCATCAGCCTTCAACCTTTTCTGTGATGATGTGGGCAAGTAGCCCGCCTGAATCGAAAGGGCCTGAGCGACGAAAAGACCGAGAGAGACCGCCCCGCGAAATTGCGTTCTTCACACAATCCGTTGTCGGGTGGACCCATGCGCCTCGACCGGGGGCCGTTGCCGACGAATCGACCACAACCGTGTTCCCAGCCAGCACAACCCTCGTGAGAAGGTCTCGTTCATCGCGCAAGCGACAACCGATGCAGGTTCTGACAGCTTTCATTCTACCCTGCGGTTACAGCAACTCGTCCATGAGGGCGTCACTCTTCACATCGATCTTGGCGCGGGTCAACATGGCGGCGAGACGAGCGTTCTGTCCGTCTTTACCAATCGCCAGCGACAACTGGTATTCCGGCACGAACGCGCGAACGGCGTTGATGCTCGCGTCGACGAGAACGGCCTTGGTGACCTTCGCGGGGCTGAGTGCGTGGGCAACGAATTCGGCAATATCGGGCGAATAGTCGACGATGTCGATTTTTTCGTCACCCAGTTCCTTGGAAACGTTACGAACGCGCGCGCCGAGCTCGCCGATGAACGCGCCTTTTGCGTTGAAGCCGGGTTCGGTCGAGAACACGGCGATCTTGGTGCGGTGGCCCTGGTGACGCGAAATTGCAGCGACCTTGACGAGCCCCTGACCGATTTCCGGGACCTCGAGTTCGAACAGACGACGCACGAGGTCCGGGTGGTGGCGGCTGACCGTAATCGACGGCCCCTTCATCCCCTTCTTGACGTCGGTGATGACAACGCGAATGCGCTTGCCGTGCGTGTAATCCTCGCCCGCGACCTGCTCGGGTGACGGCATGACGGCCTCAAGATTCTTACCGATGAGCACGTGGATCATCTTGGCGTTTGACGACTGTTGAATAACGCCCGAGATGAGGTCGCCCTTCTTGTGGCTGAACTCGCCCAAAATCTTCTCGTCATCGAGGGCGCGGATGCTCTGGAACAGGACGCGCTTGGCCTCGGCGACCGCGATGTAGCCGAAGTCGGACGAGTCAACAACCTCTTCGCCAGTTCGTTCGTCTTCGTCGTTATACACGGGAGCAAAAATCGTGATGTCGCCGGTCTTGCGGTCGAGACCGACGCGGGCGCGAATACGACCCTTTTCGTCCTCGAGCTTGACGGCCGTCGGTTTGTAGTCGACGTCGTTCGGAATGGGAGTGATGTGCTTGATGTAGGCGCGAACGACCGCGTCCTCGATGATCAGCGCGAGTTCCTCGAACGGAATCTCTTTCTCGACCTCTACGTCACGCAAGTTCTTGATGTCGATGTGCATGAGCGCACCCCCTATTCAGTTCTGCTAACTGCGCGAGGTTTGCCTCGCACGGCTCTCTAACCTACCCGAAAGGGAACCCTAGGTGCGAGTGCTGCGTTTGAACGCGGTTAGCGGTGAGTGATGCCCTTGAGCCAGGCAAGCGCTTCGGTTGCAGGAATCTCGTTGCGTTCGCCCGATCGGCGATCCCAGACTTCGACGACACCGTCGGCCGCGCCACGACCCGCGATGACGATATACGGGACGCCGATGAGCTCGGCGTCACCAAACTTCACGCCGGGTGAAACCTTGGGTCGGTCGTCGATCAGCGTCTCGAATCCGGCCGTCTCGAACTCGGCGGCGAGACCTTCGGCGAGAGTCAGGGCGTCGTCGTCCTTGCCCGTCGCGACTACGTGCACGTGATACGGCGCAACTTCGATCGGCCAAATGAGCCCGCGGTCGTCGTTGTTGGTCTCGGCGATGACGGCGAGAATGCGTGTCACGCCGATTCCGTAAGACCCCATCGTGACGGTGACGAGCTTGCCGTTTTCGTCGAGCACTTTGAGGTCCAGGGCTTCGGCGTACTTGCGCCCGAGCTGGAAGACGTGACCGATTTCCATGCCGCGCGCGGAGTGAATCGGACCCGAGCCGTCGGGGGCCGGATCGCCGTCACGAACCTCGGCGATGTCGACGACACCGTCGGCGGTGAAGTCGCGACCGGCGACGAGGTTGAACACGTGCTTCTGGTCTTCGTTCGCACCGGTCACCCAGGCGGTGCCGTCGACGACGCGGGGATCGACGAGGAAACGGACTTTTGCTGCGCCTTTTGCGCCGAGAACCGGGCCGGCGGATGACCACGGGCCGATGTAACCCTTGACGAGCGCCTTGTTTTTGGCGAAGTCGGCTTCGGTCGCGGGCTCGACGGTCGCGGGGGCGAAAACGGACTCGGCGCGTTTCATGTCGACCTCGCGGTCACCGGGAAGTCCGACCGCGACGAGTTCGCGGGAGCCGTCGAGGTTTGTCAGCGCGAGCACCACGTTCTTGAGCGTGTCTGCGGCAGTCCACGGGCGATCAGTCCGCGCGTGCTTGTCGTTCGCGAGCGCCACGAGCGTCTCGATGGTCGGAGTGTTGGGGGAATCGAACACGGTTGCCACGAGCTGACCGTCGATGGGCAGCGCGTCGGGGACGGTCGTGCGATACGCCTCGACGTTGGCGGCGTAACCGCCGTCGCTCTGGACGAACGTGTCCTCGCCGATCGGGGTCGGGTGCAGGAACTCTTCCGACTTGCTGCCGCCCATCGCGCCGGCGTCCGCCGAAACGATTACATAGTCAAGGCCCAGGCGCTTAAAGATTCGTTCGTATGCGTCGCGCTGAGCCTGATACGACACATTGAGGCCAGCGTCGGTGTAGTCGAACGAATAGGCGTCCTTCATCGAGAACTCACGACCCCGGAGGAGCCCGGCGCGAGGGCGAGCCTCGTCGCGGTACTTGTCTTGGATTTGATAAATCATGAGCGGCAAATCCTTGTACGAGTTGTACAGGTCTTTCACCATCAAGGTGAAAACTTCTTCGTGGGTCGGCGCGAGCAGATAATCGGCGTCTTTGCGGTCCTTAAGGCGGAAAATTCCATCGCCATATTCGGTCCAGCGGCCGGTGACCTCATACGGCTCGCGCGGAAGCAGCGCGGGAAAATGAACCTGTTGGGCTCCGGCGCGTTCCATCTCGTCGTGAATGACGTTCTCGACCTTGCGACGAACGCGAAGCCCGAGCGGAAGCCACGCAAAGATACCCGGAGCTTGACGACGGATGTACCCGGCGCGCACCAACAGGCGATGCGACGTCACTTCCGCGTCGGACGGGTCCTCGCGCAGAGTGCGAACGAACAGTTGAGAGAGTCGGGTCACCACGGGTGCCAGCCTACCGCGTGGGGCATTGACCCTAGGCAGAGGTGGTGACGACGGGAGTGCCCGTTTCGCTGGCCGGCATCTCGGCTGCGAGGCGATTCGCCTCTTCGATGAGGGTGGCGACGATCTCGGATTCGGGGACAGTCTTGATGACCTCGCCCTTGACGAAGATCTGACCGCGACCGTTGCCCGAGGCGACGCCGAGGTCGGCTTCACGCGCCTCGCCCGGTCCGTTGACGACGCAGCCCATGACGGCGAC
>JAEMRP010000024.1:3970-10256 GCA_016463265.1 Microbacteriaceae bacterium
GGTCGGCTTCACGCGCCTCGCCCGGTCCGTTGACGACGCAGCCCATGACGGCGACGCGCAGCGGAACGGTCATGCCTTCGAGTCCTTTGGTCACGTCTTCGGCGAGGGTGTACACGTCGACCTGCGCGCGACCACACGAGGGACACGACACGATCTCGAGTTTGCGCTCGCGCAGGTTGAGCGACTCGAGAATCTTCAGCCCGACCTTGATTTCTTCGGCCGGCGGAGCGGAGAGCGAGACGCGAATCGTGTCGCCGATTCCCTCGGCGAGGAGGATTCCGAACGCCGTCGATGACTTGATCGTTCCTTGGAAGGCGGGGCCGGCTTCGGTGACGCCGAGGTGGAGTGGCCAGTCGCCGCGCTCGGCGAGTTGGCGGTAGGCCTTGACCATAACAATGGGATCGTTGTGCTTGACCGAAATCTTGAAGTCGTGGAAGTCGTGTTCCTCGAAGAGGCTGGCCTCCCAGACGGCGCTCTCGACGAGTGCTTCGGGGGTCGGTCGGCCGTACTTCTCCAACAAGCGCGGGTCGAGCGAGCCGGCGTTGACACCGATGCGGAGGCTCACGCCCGCCGCTTTCGCAGCCTTGGCGATTTCGCCCACCTTGTCATCGAACGCCTTGATGTTTCCGGGGTTCACGCGAACGGCAGCACACCCAGCGTCGATCGCCTGGAAGACATATTTGGGCTGGAAGTGAATGTCCGCGATGACCGGGATCTGGCTCTTCTTCGCGATGATGTGCAAAACGTCAGCGTCGTCCTGGGTGGGGACGGCAACACGCACGATGTCGCAACCGGTCGCGGTGAGCTCGGCGATTTGCTGCAGAGTGCCGTTAATGTCTGTCGTCTTGGTCGTCGTCATCGACTGCACCGAGACCTGGGCGTCACCGCCGACCAGAACCTTGCCCACCTTGATTTGGCGGGTCTTGCGACGCGGTGCGAGCGTCTCAACGACGCGGGGAAGTCCGATGTTTACAGCCACAGGACTATCGTACAGCCCTAGAGACCGAGGGTTATCGGCTTGACGATGTCGGCGTAAATGAGCAGCGCGCTCATCGCCATGAGCACGATGGTAATCACGATTGTGAACGGGACGAGCCGAGCCGAGTCGACCGGGCCGGGCGCGGGCTTGCCCCGAAGTTTCGCCACGAAGTTGCGAATCCCCTGCCATAGCGCGACGGCAATGTGGCCACCGTCGAGAGGCAAGAGCGGGATGAGGTTGAAGACAAAGAGTGCGATGTTGAGGCTCGCGAGGATTCCGACGAGAGCCGCGAATCGATCGACAACCTGCAATTGCTCGGCGGCGGCGATGTCGCCTGCGATGCGGCCGACTCCCACGACGCTGACCGGGCCGTTCGGGTCGCGGGTTTCGGCACCGAACGCCGCGTTCCACACCTGAATCATGCGATTCGGCAAATCGAGGATGAGCGCGCCGACCTGCACGATGTTGTTCCCCATCGCGTCGAGAGCGACCACCGGTGACTGCTGCTGGCGTTCGACCGCGGGGCCAATTCCGATGAATCCGACCGTGGCGGTTTCGGGTTCGCCCCCCGAATCGAGAACAAGATTCCCCGCCGAATCGAGCGCATACCGAACCGTCGCCATCGGGGTCACCGCGAGCGAAATTTCCTGTCCGCTTCGGTCCACGACTACGGCGATTTCACGCCCGGCGGATTCACGGATTATCGAAGTGCCGGATTCCCAGGTTGTCACGGGCTCGCCACCGATCGACACGATTCGGTCGCCGGGTTTCAGCCCCGCCGCTGCAGCGGGGGCTTTCGGGTCACCCGACGTACAGGTCGTGCGCGTCGACGTGACAGGCAAGACACATTCCGAAATCGACCCGATCGTCGTGGTTGCGCCGACGACTCCGATTCCGGTGAACAAAAACAGGAAAAGAACCGTCGCGATGACCAGGTTCATGAACGGACCGCCGAGCATCACGATGATGCGCTGCAGAACCGGCAGGCGATAGAACGCGCGCGATTCGTCGGTGATGGTTTCGGCCGATGCGTCGCGCGCGTCTTGCACGAGGTTGCGGAACATCCGGAAGCCGGGCTTGTCCGAGTTGGCGGTCGTCGGGTACATCCCCGACAGCGACACATACCCACCGAGCGGAATTGCCTTGAACCCGAATTCCGTCTCGCCGAATTTGCGTGACCACAACGTCGGCCCGAAACCGATCATGAACGAGCCCACGAAGACTCCGAACTTGCGAGCGGGATAGAAGTGTCCGAGTTCATGAAGCCCGATAGAGATGGCGATTCCGACGGCCAACACCAACACACCCAGCATCCACAGCACGATCTCCATGAGGTCAAGGCTACCCGCGACCGCGGACGGTCTCGGGCGGGTTTAGCGGTTGCTCAGGAAACTCTTAGCCGTCTCGCGCGCCCACGAGTCCGCCGCGAGCAGCCCGTCGAGGTCCAATTGCGCGGGGGCGGAATGTGCCTCGACAACGCGCTCGATTGTCTCGACGATGTCGAGGAACCCGATGTGTCCAGCGTTGAACGCCTCCACTGCGACCTCGTTTGCCGCGTTGTACACGGCAGGAAACGTCGAGCCGGCAACGCCGACCTGTCGAGCAAGTCGCACCGCGGGGAAGGCTTCCTCGTCCAAGGGTTCGAACGTCCACGTATGAGACCCGGACCAATCAATTGCGGCAGTCGCCCTCGGAACGCGATTCGGCCAATCGAGCCCCAGCGCGATTGGCAGATGCATGTCTGGTGGCGAGCACTGCGCCATCGTCGACCCGTCGACGAACTCGACGAGTGAGTGGACGACGGATTGCGGGTGAACCGTGACCTCAATTCGGTCGAACGGAATATCAAACAAGAGGTGTGCCTCGATGACCTCGAGACCCTTGTTCACGAGCGTCGCGGAATTCGTCGTGATGACCGAACCCATGTTCCACGTCGGGTGCTTGGCGGCTTGGGCGGGCGTGACGCCAGCTAGTTGCTCGCGCGTGAAACCGCGGAAGGGCCCGCCGCTGGCGGTGACGATCAGTTTCGCGACCTCGGCGTGGGTTCCGGCCATGAGCGCCTGCGCGAGTGCCGAATGCTCTGAGTCAACGGGAACGAGCTGCCCGGGTTTGGCCGCGTCCTTGACGAGTGCCCCGCCAATAATCAGCGATTCTTTGTTGGCGAGCGCCAGAGTCGCGCCCGCCTTGAGCACCGCGAGCGTTGGCGCCAGGCCGACCGCGCCGGTTATCCCGTTAAGAACAACGTCGGCCCGGGTGGATTCGATGAGAGAAACAGCATCGTCGGCACCATACGCAACTTTGGTCACGTCGAATTCGGCGGCCTGCGCCTCGGCTAATTCTCGGTTCCGGCCAGCGCCTAGCCCGACGACCCGAAATCTATCCGGATTGTCGCGCACGATGTCGAGAGCCTGGGTCCCAATGGACCCGGTACTCCCGAGGATG
Organism: Microbacteriaceae bacterium; assembly: GCA_016463265.1. GTDB lineage: Bacteria > Actinomycetota > Actinomycetes > Actinomycetales > Microbacteriaceae > MWH-TA3. The sequence goes on from JAEMRP010000024.1 coordinate 7,392, forward strand.
ATGACGTCACGCACATGCCAAGTCTGCCATGTCGGCTTTCGGGCGGTCTCAGTGGGAGTGTTGTCTGAACGCGACTGTGGAACACGACACAGTCGTATCGGCGGGCCTACACGCTCCTTGTCGCGACGAACAACCTTGAAATTGTTCACAGCGAACACCATATGCTGGTAACTGCGCTTAGAGCCAGAGACCTCGCAGAACAAATCGTGGCACAACACATCAGGCGGACGAGGCTCCACTTACAGTGCCACCCAGAAGTTTTTGCCACCCCAGCCGACAGCATCAATTAGGAGAACATCGCATGGCTATCGCAGTCGTCAACCCCACCACGGGGGAAACCGTTGAGGAATTCACCCCGCACTCGGCGGAGGAAATCGAAACCCGGTTGCAGAAGGCCCAGGCGGCCCATGAGACGATTCGCGATTTGACCTACGCGCAACGTGGTGTCTGGATGAAGAAGGCCGCGGACATTCTCGAAGCCGAGGTTGACGAACTGTCGAAAATGATGACCATCGAAATGGGCAAACCGATTGCCCAATCCGTCGCCGAGGTGCTCAAGTGCGCTAAGAACATGCGTTTTTATGCGGATAACGCAGAAGGTTATCTGGCCGACGAACCCATCGACGACCCGAGCAAAGTCGGAGCATCGCAGGCCTATGTCCACTATCAGCCGCTCGGCGTGATTCTCGCGGTGATGCCGTGGAACTACCCGATGTGGCAGGTGATTCGCTTCGCCGCCCCCGCGCTTATGGCGGGGAACACGGGGGTGCTCAAGCACGCCTCGAACGTACCGCGTACCGCCCTGTACCTCGACACGCTGTTCACGCGGGCGGGATTCCCCGAGGGATCGTTCATCACGATTCTTACCGGAGCTGCTGCCGTCGCCGGCGTGATCGACGACCGTCGAATCAAGGCCGTGACGCTCACGGGTTCTGAGCCCGCTGGGCGTTCGGTTGCAGCTCGAGCCGGTCAGAACATCAAGAAATCTGTCATGGAACTGGGCGGCTCGGATGCGTTTATCGTGATGCCGTCCGCTGACCTCGACCGCGCCAGTACCGTCGGAGTAACTGCCCGAACGAGCAACAACGGGCAGTCGTGTATCGCGGGCAAGCGGTTCATTGTGCACACCGACGTCTACGACGAGTTCGTCGCTAGGTTCGCCGAAAAGATGGCGGCGCTTGTTGTTGGCGACCCTCTCAACGAGGCAACCCACATCGGGCCGCTCGCGACGGCAAGTGGGCGCGATGAACTTGCGGAACTCGTCGACGACGCGGTCAGCAAAGGCGCCCGCGTACTCGCCGGTGGCAGTGCCCCCGACGGTCCCGGCTGGTTCTATTCCCCCACCGTCCTCGACCAATTGACACCGGACATGCGGCTCGTCATGGAAGAAGCATTTGGGCCCGTGGCGACCGTCTATCGCGTGACCTCTCGCGAAGAGGCCATCACGATCGCCAACCAAACGACCTTCGGGCTGTCCTCCGCTCTGTGGACGACCGAGGCATCCGACGAGGAATACTTCATCCACAACATCGATGCCGGAGCGGTGTTCGTTAATGGCATGACAATCTCGTATCCGGAATTGCCGTTCGGTGGCATCAAGGATTCGGGATTCGGCCGCGAGCTGGCGGCACCCGGAATTCGGGAGTTCTGCAACTTCAAGACGGTATGGAAGGGCTAACCCACCGAAGGCTCGATTTAGTGAGTTAGTGCGGTCGCGCTCACGGTTCGATCAATCGTGAATTGACCGAGCACGCGAGTGCCCACATAGATGACGGCGGTTTGCCCCGTCGCCACGCCGTTGAGAGGTTCGGTCGGAGTCACCACGATCTCGCCACCGCGACTGGTTGCAATCGCGGGCACCGGGTCAGCGTGTGCGCGGATTTGGACCTCACAGGCGAAATCGTCGAAACCGTCGTCCGTGGACGCGGTGATTCCCGAGGCGACGGGGTCGTTCCCTGCCCACGAAAACCTCTCGCCAGCGATCTCGGCGATGTCGAGGTCTTCCTTCATTCCGACGACGACCTCGTTGGTGGCGGCTTTGACCTCGAGCACAAATCGTGGGCGACCGTCCGCTGACGGGACACCAATCCCGAGCCCCTTGCGCTGACCGACCGTGTAGGCCTGTGCGCCATCGTGCTGCCCGAGCACTGTTCCGTCCGTGTCGACGATGTCCCCCGATTCCATGGGGATGCGCTCAGCGAGCCAGTCGCGTGTGTCGCCCTCCGGGATGAAACAAATGTCGTGGCTGTCGGGCTTGTTCGCGACGGACAACCCGCGGCGCTCGGCCTCTTCGCGAACGAGTGTCTTGCTCGGAGTGTCCCCCAGCGGAAACATCGCGTGGCGCAACTGGTCGGTCGTCAGGACTCCGAGGACATAGGACTGATCCTTCGCCCACGCGCTCGCGCGGTGGAGTTCGGGGGTGCCATCCGCGGCGGTCGTCACGTTCGCGTAGTGTCCGGTCACAACCGCGTCGAACCCGAGGTCGATTGCCTTGTCCAGTAACGCCGCAAACTTGATGCGTTCGTTGCACCGCATGCAGGGGTTCGGGGTTCGCCCTGCGGCGTATTCCGCGATGAAATCGTCGACGACGGCCTCGGTGAATTGGGCCGAGAAGTCCCACACATAAAACGGGATGCCGAGCAGGCCGGCTGCGCGGCGCGCATCGAGCGAGTCCTCGACCGTGCAGCACCCGCGCGACCCAGAACGGAACAGCTCGGGCATGCGCGAGAGCGCCAGGTGCACACCCGTCACGTCGTGACCAGCCTCGACGGCGCGCGCGGTCGCGACCGCAGAGTCAACGCCCCCGCTCATTGCCGCCAGAATCTTCATACGCCTAGTTTAGGTTCCCGCCCGCGGTCGCAGGCC
>JAEMRP010000158.1 GCA_016463265.1 Microbacteriaceae bacterium
AGCCGATCGCGAACCTCCGTTACCAGCTGCCGAAGGGCATCGGCGGAATCCAATGGCCCGAGCGAGGACACAACCGCCGTGACCGAACCGATTGTCGATGCCGCGTCCAGAAGTGCGGGAATTCGCTCACGAACGGCAGCCGTCTGATACTGGGCGATGGTGCGCTCGGCGATTTTCAATTGTTCAATCAGGTCGGCTATCCGTGACGCTAGTGCTTCTTTCGGCGTTTTGAGATTCGACGTCAACTCGGCAACGAGGGCCCGCTCGCCCGCGAATGAGTCAAACGCCGAGGTGCCCACGAGCGCTTCGACGCGTCGATTGGTTGAACCGATGCTGGATTCGCCAATCAGGTTGATCAGTCCGACTTCGCTCGATCGCGAGACGTGGGTGCCGGCGCACAGCTCGCGGGACCAGGGGCCTCCGATGTCGACAACGCGCACCGTGTCTCCATATTTCTCTCCGAAAAGGGCCATCGCGCCGGACTCTTTAGCCTCGTCGAGAGACATTACACGCGTGACGACGTCGAGGTTATCGGTGATGGCATTGTTAGCGATGTTCTCTATCTCGGATCGCGTTGCCGCGGACAAACCTTGATTCCAAGCGAAGTCAAATCGCATGTACCCCGCTTTGTTGTAGGAGCCAGCCTGGTGGGCATCGCTCCCAAGCGTTTGGCGCAGAGCGGCGTGAACAAGGTGAGTTGCAGAGTGCGCCCCAGCCGCGCGGCGGCGATAGACAGCATCGACAATTGTTGTGACGATGTCATTTACACCGACCGAGCCGTCGGTGACACAAACCGTGTGCGCCGTCAACCCTTTGATTGGGCGTTGAACATCGAGTACCTCAGCCGAGAAATTTGCTCCGACGATCACGCCGTCGTCAGCATCCTGACCACCGCTCTCGGCGTACAGGCTGGTCTCGCGAAGGATTAGCTCGACGGTTTCCCCCGCCGTCGCCGACAGCACAGCGGCACCATCGCGGACGATACCGATAACGCTTGTTTCCGTCGAGAGATCGTCGTAACCCGCGAACACCGTCTCGCCGCCAGTGCGGAACTCTCCGTATACCGAAACATCCGCGAGGGCTCCCCTTTTCTCCTTCGCATCGGCCTTCGCGCGCGTCTTTTGTTCCAGCATGAGTGAATCGAACATCACTCGGTCTACCGTGAGCCCGGCTTCTTCGGCCATTTCTAATGTCAAGTCAATCGGAAAACCGTAGGTGTCGTGAAGCACAAACGCCGTGTTGCCGTCAAGAGCGGCCGATTTCGCGTTCTTGTGCTGTGTTACCGCGAGGTCAAGAATTTGTGTTCCGGACACCAGGGTACGGAGGAATGCGTCCTCCTCGCCAATGGCGGTTCGTGAAATTCGGTCGTAGTGAATCTCGACGTCGGGGTACGACGCCTTCATTGCGTCGCGCGAGGCGGCGAACAGTTCGGTAAACGTCGGTGCGTCGACCCCGAGCAATCGCATCGCGCGGACCGAGCGGCGCAACAAACGACGGAGGATGTAGCCACGCCCCTCGTTCCCCGGCATGACTCCATCGCTCATCAGCATGAGTGACGACCGAATGTGATCGGCGACTACCCGCATGCGGACATCGTCGTCGTGGTCGCTTCCGTAGACGCGCCCTGATATCTGAGACGCACGATCGAGAACGGGACGAACCTGATCGATCTCGTACATGTTTTCAACACCCTGCTTCAGGAACGCAACACGTTCCATCCCCATACCGGTGTCAATGTTTTTTTGGGGCAGTTCGCCATCAATCGTGAACTCTGTCTTTGACCGAACGTCAGAGATGAGGTACTGCATGAACACCAGGTTCCAAATCTCGATGTAGCGCGTATCGTCCACCGCCGGACCGCCCTCTGGGCCGTAGGCGGGACCGCGATCGAAATAGATCTCCGAGCACGGACCGGCGGGTCCTGTCTGACCGGTCGACCAGAAGTTGTCTGTTTTGCCGAAGCGTTGAATGCGCTCGTCGGGGATTCCCGCAATCTTTTTCCAGAGCTCGATTGCCTCGTCGTCCTCTTCGTACACCGTGATCCAGAGGTCCTTTTCGGCAAAACCAAGGCCACCGTCGGACTCCGGTGTCGTCAGCAACTCCCAGGCGAACCCGATTGCGCCCTCTTTGAAGTAGTCACCGAACGAAAAGTTTCCATTCATCTGAAAAAAAGTGCCGTGGCGGGTCGTCTTGCCGACCTCCTCGATGTCGAGCGTGCGAATACACTTCTGCACGGACGTTGCACGCGGGAACGGGGCGGGAACAATCCCGGTCAGATACGGGATGAACGGCACCATCCCGGCGACGGTGAACATGAGAGTCGGGTCGTCCGAAACGAGTGACGCTGAGGGCACGATGGTGTGACCTTTGCCCTCGAAATACGACAGCCAGCGACGTTGAATCTCAGCCGTTTTCATCGATTACTCCTCTGTCGACACGAGTTTAGGGGAATGAGAAAGGGGTGGGCTCGAAAGCCCACCCCCACTCGGTTGGGCTTTAGCGTGCGGCGTAGTACTCGACGACGAGCTGTACTTCACACGTCACAGGAACCTCGGCGCGCTTAGGGCGACGAACGAGACGCGCTTGCAGCTTGTCG
>JAEMRP010000159.1 GCA_016463265.1 Microbacteriaceae bacterium
ACATCGTGTTCGACGACGCCGCGGTCGACGAGGCGGTCGAGGGCATCATCGCCGGCATCTTTTTCAATCAGGGGCACGTCTGTTGTGCCGGCTCAAGGCTCCTCGTTCAAGAGAACATCCAGGACGAGGTCGTCGAGAAGCTGACTCGCCGCCTCTCGACCCTGAGACTCGGTGACCCGCTCGACAAGAACACCGACATCGGGGCCGTCAACTCGAAGGAACAACTCGCGCGCATCACCGCAATCACCGCGACGGGTGAGGCGGAGGGCGCAAACCGCTGGACGCTCGAGTGCGAATTGCCAGCGAAGGGCTTTTGGTTTCGTCCGACGATCTTCACCAATGTCACTACCAGCAACACAGTGGCGCGTGACGAAATCTTCGGACCGGTGCTGTCGGTCCTTAGCTTCCGGACCCCAGACGAAGCGATTGTCAAGGCGAATAACACTCCCTACGGACTGAGCGCTGGAATTTGGACACAGAACGCGAGCCGAATGTTGCGCGTTGCCGATTCGCTTCGAGCTGGTGTGGTGTGGGCGAATACGTTCAACCAGTTTGACCCGACGAGCCCGTTCGGTGGTTACAAAGAATCGGGATACGGACGCGAAGGTGGCCGACACGGTCTCGCGGCCTACCTCGCTAACGGAGGTGCACGATGAGCCGTCTCGCAATCCCCAAGACCTACAAGCTGTTTATCGGTGGAAAGTTCCCGCGCAGTGAGTCGGGTCGAACGACCGAAGTGTCAAGCCCGGCGGGCGAGTTTATTGCCAACGTCGCGAAGGCTAGCCGCAAGGACGCGCGCGATGCGGTCGTCGCCGCTCGCGCTGCGTGGGCTGGGTGGTCTGGGGCTAGCGCCTACAACCGCGGCCAAGTTCTCTATCGCGTTGCCGAGATGCTCGAAGGGCGACTCGACCAGTTTGTCTCCGAGATCGTGGAGTCAACCGGCGTTAAGCCCGCTGATGCGCGAGCCGAAGTGACGGCAGCAATCGATTGCCTCGTTTGGCACGCCGGGTGGACCGACAAATTCGCCCAGGTTCACGGCGGGGCAAACCCCGTCGCCGGGCCGTTCTTCAACCTGTCTGTTCCTGAATCCACCGGCGTCGTCGCTCTCATCGCGCCGTCCGTTGCGGGGACGTCACTTCTCGGTCTCGTGTCGTCAATCGCTCCGGCGTTGACAACCGGAAACGCTGTCGTTGTGATCGCGAGCGAACTAGCGCCGTGCGCGGCGATGACGTTCGCCGAAGTTCTCTCGACAAGCGATGTGCCTGGCGGAGTCGTCAACATCCTCACCGGGTCAGTCGTCGAGGTCGCGCCGTGGTTGGCATCGCACGCGGACGTCAACGCGATTGATCTGACCGGGGCGGCTCGAGAGATAGCGGTCGAGTGCGAACGGGCGGCGGCGGAAACGCTCATGCGCGTGGTGCGTCCAGGAACGTTCGGGCCAACCGAATCCGCGTTCAATCGAATCGCCGCGTTCGTCGAGACCAAGACCGTCTGGCACACGAAGTCGCTTGCCTAAGGGCATCGGCACGAACCCCGCTGATACCCTCCAAAGGTGATCAGCGGAATCCTTCTCGTCGACAAACCCCCGGGTCCGTCGAGTCACGGAGTCGTCTCGGCGGCTCGGAAAGCGCTCGACACGCGCAAGATCGGTCACGCTGGGACGCTCGACCCGATGGCGACGGGACTGTTGGTTCTCGGCGTTGGGACATCGACGAGACTTCTGACCTATTTGGTTGGCGCTGACAAGACCTACACCGCGACAATTCGTTTGGGGTTGGCTACAGTGACCGACGACGCCGAGGGTGACGTCACCTCAACCGCCGACCGTGCCGTCCTGGACGCCATTACCGACGCAGACGTTCGGCGCGAGATAACAGCACTGACTGGCGTCATCGAGCAGAGACCGTCTGCCGTTTCGGCAATTAAGGTCGACGGGCAACGGGCCTACAAACTGGTGCGGGCGACGACGTTGTTCTCGATGCACGTACCGTCACTGTCTCACGGTTCGAAGCTCACGACATCCGCCGAACCCCAGGGACAATCGACGTCGACGTGACGGTCGATTGTTCGTCGGGCACCTACATTCGTGCGCTCGCTCGAGACATCGGTTCTGCGCTCGATTGCGGGGGACACCTCACAGCGCTGCGTCGCACCCGAGTCGGGTCGCTGTCGGTCGAGGATGCCTGTTCGGTCGACGACATTTCGGTCGAGGACCTCATTCCTGCCACCCGAATCGCGAGCGAACTCTTTCCCGTGTTGACGGCGACCGATACCGAGGCTGTCGACATTGGGCACGGCAAAAAGGTAGCGACGACGAGTCCCGATGCGTCACTTGTTGCGATCGTTCACGGCGACCGTCTCATCGCGATCGCGTCGGTGTCGAAGGGTGTTGCTCGAGTCGTGACAGGCTTTCCACATGATTGAGTGGCTCACGATCGCGAGTGTCGCGTACGCGGTCGCCGCGGGACTGGTCTCGGTCGTCTCGGGAATTCGCGGAAATCCGCCGCGGGACTTGACCGTGCTCGGCACCCTCTCGGTTGCCATCGTGCTCGTCGTTCTCGTCGTCGTCGCGATTGTGCAACCTCTCGTGGGGAAC
>JAEMRP010000160.1 GCA_016463265.1 Microbacteriaceae bacterium
TCTCGTGGGAAGGGTTATACAGACCAGTTCGCTGGGGAACGGCGCTGAAGCGATTAAATGGGTTCAACACAAAACGCCATCCTTCCGGGGAGAGGGGACGACGTTGGCCCTCGGTCAACGAGCGGAACGCAGAATTCTCAACGAGAGGAGCTTGTGGCGCCCGATCGCGACGTGGTGGGCTCGGCTTCGACGGCGAGTTCCTCCGCGGTATAGGTGTCTTCCGATTCTATCCCATTCTGGGAATCCGGCCCTCGTCCGGGGACGTATGCGCCAGGTTCAAAGCCAAGGTGCCGACGACCCTGTACGAGGTAGATCGCGATACCGAGCAGCACGGCTGCGACCGCACCCCAGACGTTAACGCGAACACCGAGAAATGACTCACTCGGGTCGAGTCGAATGGTTTCGATTGCGATCCGCCCGACTCCATACCAGACGAGATACACCGCGAAATTTCGGCCCCACTGAAGACTGAAGCGCCGGCCCATCCAGATGATGACCACGGCGCCGAGTACGTTCCACAGGGCTTCGTAGAGGAAGGTGGGGTGAAAGAGGGTCCCCGCTGGCAATCCCAGTGGGAACGCGGGATTGAGAGAGTCGATTTCCAATCCCCAGGGCAGATCGGTCGGTCCCCCGTACAGTTCTTGGTTGAAGTAGTTTCCAAATCGTCCGAGGGCTTGAGCGATGATGAGCCCGGGAGCGATCGCATCGAGGAGAGCGGTAAAACGAAGCGCGCTGACACGGCACCCGATCCAGCCACCGACCGCGCCCAAAATGAGCGCACCGAAAATCGCAAGGCCACCCTCCCACACGTAGAACACACGCGCGATATCTTGACCGGCAAAGTAGTCGGCGGGATGGGTAATCACGTGATACGCGCGACCGCCGACGATTCCGAGCGGAATCGCAAAGAGGGAGATGTCCAGGATTAACCAGGACTCAACACCGCGCGCGACGAGGCGACGATTGGTCACGACGAGACCGACGACGATACCCAGCAGAATGCACAGCGCGTATGCGTGAACAGTCAGATCGAACGTCGCCCAGGAGGCGCCAATGTCACGAAGCCATAGTCCGACATTGAACGAACGCCACTCGGGGGGCGGAGACGGGATGCTGGCGAGAATCACGGAAGACCTTTCGACACATTTAGCCTAAGCCTTGACATCACTGAGACCCGCCACCAGTTCGGAGGTTGCACGAGCGACGCCTTCAGGTCCATCGGTGGTGAGGGCGGAAACAAGGTGAGAACCGACGATAGCCCCCGAGGCGTATCCGGTGACACTGCGAACCTGCTCTGCGTTAGAGATTCCGACGCCGACACAGACGTGTGTTGCACCCAACCCGGTGAGGCGATCCACGAGTGAACGGGCAGCGACGTCAACATCGGCACGAGCGCCGGTAATCCCCATTGTCGACACAGCATAGACAAAACCGCGCGAATTGGTGATTGTCGCGACCAACCGTTCATCGGTCGACGACGGTGCGGCGAGAAAGACTCGGTCTAGTCCGTGGGCGTCTGATGCTGCGATCCATTCCGATGCCTCATCGGGAATCAAGTCAGGCGTGATGAGTCCGACTCCTCCAGCTTCTTTGAGGTCTCTGGCGAAACGATCGACTCCGTACTGCACGATCGGGTTCCAATAGGTCATCACCACAATCGGTGTGTCGACCTTGGCGGTCACAGCACGAATGATGTCGAACAACTGAGCGAGCCGGAAACCCGCTGCCAGCGATGCGTTCGTCGCACGCTGAATGACAACCCCGTCCATCACGGGGTCGGAATACGGAACGCCCAGTTCGATGATGTCGACACCCGACTCGGACAGAGCGATGAGCGCATCGATAGACGTTTGAACATTCGGGAAACCAGCCGGTAGGTAGCCAATCAGCACCCCGCGTCCGTCTGCGTGTGCCTCGTCAATGACAGATTCAACCCGCGAACTCACCGTGCATCCTTAAGAAATCCGAAATAGCGACCTGCGGTTTCCATGTCTTTGTCACCGCGTCCAGAGAGGTTAATGAGGATGATGTCCGATGGCGTAAGGGTCCGTGCCAGGTCGAGTGCACCCGCCAGTGCATGCGCGGTCTCAATCGCGGGGATAATCCCTTCGGTCCGGGACAAATCCAGCATTCCTTGCATCGCTTCGGCGTCAGAGATGCCGACGTAGGTTGCCCGCCCGCTGTCCTTCAGCCACGCGTGCTCGGGCCCGATACCGGGGTAATCGAGTCCAGCCGAAATCGAGTGCGACTCGATTGTCTGACCGTCTTCATCCTGTAAAACGTAGGTCTTCGCGCCATGCAAGACACCCGGACGCCCGCGCTGCAGCGTCGCCGCGTGTCGAGGTGTGTCGATCCCGTCGCCGGCGGCCTCGTAGCCAACTAACGCCACATCGTCGTCGAGAAACGCGTGGAAGATACCCATCGCGTTGCTTCCACCGCCGTCGTGGCGTGTGTTGGCGGTGGGCAGTCGACCTTCTGTCGCGATGATTTGTTCGCGCGCTTCGTTACCAATGATCGAGTGAAAGTCTCGAACCATCACGGGGAACGGGTGCGGACCAGCGACGGTGCCCAGTAGGTAGTGTGTGTCCTCAAC
>JAEMRP010000161.1 GCA_016463265.1 Microbacteriaceae bacterium
ATTGGTTTGACCTGCTTGAGGGTAGCCTTGACAAAAAGCACATGGAACAGGTCGAGTGGCTCAAGGCGGAACATGGCATCGGTCACGGTCATGCGAACGCGCTCGTCGGATATCTTCGCAACTCGAAAGGTCGTTAACCTGATGAAAACCACTGTTTTGTTCGTCTGTGTTCACAATGCGGGTCGTTCGCAAATGGCTGCGGGTTATTTGCAGGCGCTCGCAGGCGACCGGGTCACGGTGTTGTCCGCTGGGACAGAGCCGAAGAACGAGATTAATCCCTCGGCAATTGCGGCGATGGCCGAAGAAGGCATCGACATCGCGAACAACGCACCCAAGGTCTTAACGACTGAGGCAGTCAAAGACTCCGATTACGTCATCACGATGGGGTGCGGCGACACCTGCCCCTTCTTCCCCGGTAAGACCTACCTCGATTGGCCGCTCGATGATCCAGCTGGGCAGGGTGTCGATGGGGTGCGACCAATTCGCGACGAAATTCGTGCCAAGGTCGAAGCCCTCATCGCTGAAATAGACGCCCTTGGCTAAGCTGCTCGTGGATCGCGCCGTGCCTCGTTTCGGTTTTGCGACCCAGTTTGCTCTTGTTGTTTTTGCTGGATTTGCCATGGCAGCGGTGACGGCGTTGTCGAATCAGAGCACGTCGACGCTGTGGATTGATGTCGTCCACGTCGCGATGCCGGCGCTGGCGAGCGTTCTGGTCGTCGGGCTGGTTCGATCGGGGCTTTTGCCGCCTCTCGCAATACGCGCCTTCGCCTATCTGATTTTCTTTTCCGTCGCTGCGTTGACGGCAACGGGTTTCATGAGTGTGATGAACGGCCTCGCCGTGTCGTCTCCTAATCCGTTCCTCTACGGGTATTCCTTCTACTCGGCATCGCTGGCATATCTGGTTCTCATGGAAGGTCGCTCGGCGTCGTTCGCGCAAACATTCGCCATCGCCAACCCGCTGATGTTGGCGACAGGACCATTGGCGATCTCGGTTGCGTCAATGCGGCACTGGTCCCTTCGAGGTCGACTCAACTACTTTTTCCCATTCTTCGTAATCGGCGTCTTCTTTTTCATTGTCCTCGGACTTGGATTGGCCCCGGCTCTCGCCATCAAAGACCAACTGAACCTTGTGTCAGGGCTTGTCTTCGGAGTCGTCTTTGAGTTGTTCATTTATGTCAACTTCGCCGGGCTTTCACTCACTGTTTATGCGATAGCGGGAATAATCGGAATGCGGGTACCCCTCAACTTCAAACAACCTTTTTCGGCAGCGAACATTCTCGACTTCTGGAAGGGATGGCACCTGTCGCTCAGTTCACTGTTGAAGGAACTCTTCTACAAACCGGTCCGCGCACAGTGGGGAACCTACGCCGCAGTCATGGTGACGTACCTCGCATCCGCGTCCTGGCACGGAATGACGGTCAACTTCGCGATTTGGGGCTTCCTGCACGGCGCGGTTTTTGTCGCGTCGATTGCTCTTCTCAAGCGCAAGCACGCCATCTGGGCGTTCGTCATCTTCCCTCCGACAGTGGTCATCGCCCGCATGATCTTTGGTACTCCCAGTTTTGACAGCTTGGTCACAATTGTGAATCACGTTCCGACCCTCGCGGAAGCGACGGTCGCGACCCGAACCGTGCTCGAGTGGCCGACCGAGACGCTCATTGCACTTGCGGTGTCCGTTGCCCTCGTTGTCATTGAATTTGCATGTCGCAGGGCACCGCTCCTCATCGGGCGCAACTACAAATTCCTTCGGGTGCGCGTCACCCAGGTCGTCCTGATGGCGGGAATCATCATGTTCGCCTCTGGCCGGATTGGAGACGTCATTGCTGCGTATGGTCAAAGATAAATACGTCTGGCTCGTCACCCTATTTGTGGCGGGGTACATCGCGTGGGTTGCCGTGAGCGGATTTCTCGCGTCCGCGACGATGTTCTCGGGGTCGATACACGACCAAAAAGTGACCCGCATGCAGAGTATCGGTGCGGTCGAAGGCCTGATTGTCGGCGGTTCCAACGCGGTGTACAGCCTTTCTGCCGAACGGTTGTCGGAACTTTCGGGTGAAACCTGGTTCAACGCTGCGTTGCCCCGAGAGGGTTTCTCCGAGGAAAATATGACGGCTTTTGTCGACGAATTCGTCAATTCGGTTGATGTGAACAAAATTTCGACGGTAGTGATTTCGAGTGCACGGCACTGGCATGTTGGAAGGCGCGACCGTTCCAAAGAATCAGAGACAGACACAGAGTTGGGCTTCGAGGGGGCCAAGGACGCACCCTTTTGGCTTCCTTCTCAATCCTTATGGGACCTCATTAGTGGGCCGCCGGCAAAAATTTTTCCGACCATTGTTGCCAGTCAAGGGGATTTAGTGCACGATGCGACGGATTTGTGCGTGCCGAATCTGCGCGAGGTAGCAACTGAATGGGCGACCGATCGTGAGATCGACGCGCTACTGGAATCCTGGTTGCCCCTTGTTCATTCGAGGTTCCCTCACGCGGCTATGGTGATTACCATTCCGTCGCGATACATGGTCGACCGCGCGGACCCAGCAGCCAGCGCGGATTACCTTGGGCGTTTGCAGGCCAGGAT
>JAEMRP010000025.1:0-8974 GCA_016463265.1 Microbacteriaceae bacterium
ATCGAATTGAAGTCCATCCAATCCGAAGTCGGGCTGACCTTCCTTCACGTCACGCACGACCAGGAAGAGGCCATGACCATGGCGGACACCGTCGCGGTCATGAACAAGGGCAAGATCGAACAGATGGGGCCGCCCGCCGAACTCTACGAGCTTCCCGCGACTCGATTCGTTGCGACCTTCTTGGGCCAGTCGAATCTGTTTGATGGCGTAGTTTCGGGAACGTCCGGCAAGAACGTGCGGGTCACGGTTGGAAAGATGACGCTCGAGGTCCCGGCGTCTCGCACGAAGGTGACGACGGGTGATATCACCGTTGGTGTGCGCCCCGAAAAGATCGAGATTTCCCGGAAAGAGCCCACCGCGTCGGCAACCCGCTCGGTGATCGGCCCGGGAACCGTCACCGACACGTCGTTCACGGGAGTGTCGACGCAGTACGTTGTCGATGTCCCCGGGCTCAACAAACTGACTGTCTTCGAACAGAACGACGGAGACATTGTCGCCGCTGGCTCGAAGGTCTGGTTGTCGTGGGCGACGGAATACTCGTTCGGGATCCCATTCGACACCGACCAGTTCGTCGATTCGGACACGACGACGCGGTCGCTTGCCGTCGCCAAGCGATAGAGCGCCATGAGCCTCACCGCCTTCAGCCACGGTCCGTCCGGTGTCACGGTAGAGCCCGGAGCACAAAAGAAAAGCCGCATGGCGTGGTTCCTGTTGTTGCCGGGGCTCGTGTATCTCGGGCTGTTCTTCATCACGCCTCTGATTTCGCTCGTCATCACGGCGTTCAAGGAAGCGCCCCCCGGTGCGTTCATCGGCGAGTATGTCACCGCGTTCCGGTGGGAGAACTACACCGAGGTGCTGTCGCTCTACGGTGATCACTCGATTCGGTCGTTCCTTTATGCCGCCGCTGCGACGCTCATCGCGTTGGCGATTGGTTACCCGTTGGCCTATTTCATTGGTGTGCGACTTCGGCCCTACCCGCTCTGGCAGTCCCTCGCCCTCGTTCTCGTTATCGCGCCGTTCTTCATCTCGTTCCTTTTGCGAACGGTGGCGTGGAAGCAACTCCTCGCCGACGAGGGGTTCATCGTCGGGACGATGAAAGCGTGGTCGATTCTTCCGCCGGACGCGCACATCACGGGAACGTCGATCAGCGTCATCTTCGGTCTGGCCTACAACTTCATTCCGTTCATGACGCTTCCGCTGTATTCCAGCATCGAGCGCCTCGATCTGCGACTTCTCGAAGCCGGCAAAGATTTGTACGCGGGACCGGTTACCTCGTTCCGGAAGATCACCGTGCCGCTGACGATGCCGGGCATCATCTCGGGAACTCTGCTGACGTTCATCCCGGCCGCCGGTGACTACGTGAACGCCAGTGCCAACTTCCTCGGAAGCACGTCGACGACAATGATCGGAAACGTCATCGAAGCGAACTTCCTTGTTCTGCAGAATTATCCGCACGCGGCGAGCATGTCGCTAATTCTCATGTCGGCAATCCTGATTCTGGTTTCGGCCTATGTCTTCAAGAGCGGAACGGACGATTTGCTATGAAACTGGGCAAGTACCTGCTTCCGCTCTATGGGATCCTCGCGCTCATTTATCTGATGGTGCCGATCGTGTACACGATTGCCTTCTCGTTCAACGATTCAAACCGAACCAACATCATCTGGAACGGTTTCACTTTTGACAACTGGCTCAACGTCTGCGATGCGCAGGGGGTCTGTGAAGCGTTCGGAAACTCGATCGTCATCGCTGTCGCATCAACACTCGTTGCAACGGTATTGGGCACCGCCATCTCGATTGCGCTCGTTCGCTACAAATTCAAGGGCCGCGCAGCGACAACGCTGCTGTTGTTCCTGCCGATGGCAACACCCGAGGTCGTTCTCGGAGCGGGTCTCGCCGCGCAGTTCCTCAACGCGGGTGTTCCCAAGGGAATGGTGACCGTCATCCTCGCACACATCATGTTCAGCATCTCATTCGTCGTCGTCACCGTTCGAGCGCGGGTCGCGGGCATCGATCCGAGACTGGAAGAAGCCGGTCGAGACCTCTACGCGAAGCCGTCACAGGTGTGGTGGAAGATCACGTTCCCGCTGTTGATGCCCGGAATCGTGTCTGCCGCTCTGCTCGCGTTTGCGTTGTCATTCGACGACTTCATCATCACGAACTTCAACCGAGGCCCGGTCAACACGCTGCCCTCGTTCATTTACACGGCCGCCGCCCGAGGGATCCCGGCCGAGGCGAACGTTCTCGCGTCTGCGGTGTTCATCCTCGCGATTCTCGCGGTGGTCATCACTCAGGTGGGTGGCGAAATCAACCGCCGCCGACTGAAAGCCAGCGCCTAGACACTCACCGTGAGGCGTCCGACGACGGCATCACCGCCGTTAATCGGCGAGACAAGTTCATCGATGAGGTCTTCGGCGACGGAACGGTCGATGACGCCGTGTCGCGCGAACAGCGTGACCGCGGCCGCGGTGTTCGCCCGCTGAGAGCCGTCGAGACACTTGATGGCGACCGCGATTCCCTCGCGGGCGATGATGAGCACGCCCTCGGCACCAATCTTGGCGATCGCGTCGGTGCTCTCGATGACGCGCGTGTTGTCGCGACCCGGTCCGTCGAGCGCCCAGGCGTTCGCGCGAATCGCATTGACGAGGCGCTCGGCATCCGAATCGTGTCCATCCGTTGCCCGGGCGATGCCGGTCCCCAGGTCGCGAAGGCTCATGCCGTAAAGCGGCGCCCCACAGCCATCGACCGCCGGCCACATCTCTTTCGCCCCGGTGAATTCTTCGACGACCGCCCGAATGAGCACTTGGAGCGGATGTTCGGGTTGCAGGTAGGTCTGTGTGTCCCAATCGTTGGCGACGCACGCCCGCAGGAATGCGGCGTGCTTACCGGAGCAGTTCATCGTGACCCGCTGTGGGCCTTCGCCCGCCGCAATCCGGTCGGCCTTGTCGTTGTACCCGAGTGGCCAATCCGTGGGGCATCCGAGGTCGTCGACGCCGAGGTGGTCGTGCGCGAGCATCGCCTCAATCGCGTCAGTGTGACGATGAGAACCGCAGTGACTTGCGGTCGCGAGCACTAGCTCAACACCCTCGAGTTGTGCACCGGCCCGCAGTGCCGCAATGGCCTGGAATGGCTTCAGGGTCGACCGCGGAAAAATTGTCGCATCGATGTCACCACCGGACTCGAGCACCGACCCGTCGCGGCCGATGACGACAAACGCACCAATGTGACGCGATTCAACGAGACCGTTTCGGTCGAGGGAAGCGAGTTCGACGCACCCCTCAACCGACAGCGGATGCATTATCGAGCGGACAGGGCTTCGTCGATAAGAGCAACAGCGTCAAGTAACAGTTCATCGCTCGTGGTGACCGGGGGGAGGAATCGCAACACGTTTCCGTAGGTACCCGCCGAGAGCAGCAGGAGTCCCTTCTTGATCGCGTAGGCCGTGATGAACGGGACAACGTCGGACTTCGGAGTGTCGGTTCCTGGCTCGGTGAATTCGATTGCCTGCATCGCGCCGATACCGCGGACATCGCCGATGATGTTGTGCTTCTTCTGCAAGTCGAGAAGTGCTCCGCCGAGAACGCGCCCGACTCGTTGGGCCTCACCCATGAGGTCGCGCTTCTCGATTTCTTCAAAGATCTGAACGGCAGCGGCGGCCGACATCGGGTTTCCACCGAAGGTTCCACCGAGTCCACCGACGTGGCTGGCGTCCATGATGTCCGCCCTGCCAGTGACGGCAGCGATGACGAAACCGCCTCCGACGCCCTTGGCGGTGGTCACGAGGTCGGGAACCAGACCGAAGTGCTCCGAGGCGTAATACGCACCGGTGCGCATAATGCCCGACTGGACCTCGTCCGAAACATAGACGATTCCGTTGTCGTTACACCACTTCTGGAGAGCGGGAAGGTAACCATCCGCCGGGACAATAAATCCGCCCTCGCCCTGGATGGGCTCGACCACGAGACAGGCCAAATCCGTTGCGCCGGCCCGCTTATCAAGCCACGAGATGGTGCGAGCAGCCGCTTCGGCACCTGACAACTTGTCGTGGAAGGGGTACGAGTTGGGCGCGTGGTGAACGTCGCCGGCAAAAGGACCAAAACCGAGGTTGTACGGCATCGCCTTGAAGTTCATCGACATCGTGAGGTTGGTGCGTCCGTGGTAGCCGTGATCGATGACAGCCACTCCCGGGCGACCGGTGAACTTGCGAGCAATTTTGACCGCATTCTCGACCGCTTCGGCTCCCGAGTTCAACAAGACCGACTTCTTGGCAAAGTTGCCCGGCGTGTGCTGGGCGAGCAATTCGCACAGGCGCACGTACGACTCGTAGCCGGTGACCGTAAACAGGGTGTGTGTGAAACGCTGCGCCTGCTCGAAGGCGGCATCGATTACCGCATCGTCAGCGTGACCGATGGTGTTGACGCCAATACCGCCTCCCATATCTACGATGTGGTTGCCATCAACGTCAACGAGGATTGACCCCTTTGCGCGCTCGATGTACACAGGGAAAGTTGCACCAACACCGGCGGAAACGGCGTTCTTTCGGCGCTCGTGAAGGGCGAGGGACTTTGGTCCGGGAATTTCGGTGACGACGAGACGCTCTTGGGTCACATCCGTGGCTACGCTGTTCATAGCGCCATCGTACTCCGTTGGTGTCCCAACTCCAATTGAGAAACGACCATGAACCACAACTTCGAAATCCGACTCCGCTGGCACAACAGCAGCTCGACCGAGCGTGAAATCGGCGGTGATTATTCGCACGAGGCGATAATCACCTCGGACAAGCACGCGGCGCTCGTTGCATCCGCCGCAGGGGGCTTTGGTGGGGATGTTCGACTCTGGAATCCCGAGGAACTGCTCATGGCGGCGCTCGCGCAATGCCACATGCTCTCGTTTTTGTACGCAGCCCATGAGGCGGGCATCGAGATTGTCGATTACGTCGACGAAACCACCGGGACAATGAGTTACCAGGGAGGCTCCGGGGCGATGACGAGCGTGACGCTTAGGCCCACCATCGAAACCACCGCGAGCGCGGGGGATGTCGATCGCCTCCACGAGGAAGCGGAGGCAATGTGCGTGTTACGTGCGTCCGTGAATTTCCCGGTAAACGTTGAATCTGTCACGACATTCCCCGGCGCGAACCTAAACTAGAAGGTGCCCGCGCAGATTGCGCACTCCATTCACACCGAAGGTTTTCCATGTCGCGTATCGCTTCCGTCCTCACCGTTTCTCTCGTCGCTCTGGCGCTCGCCGGTTGTTCTGCCCCTGGCGGAGACAACTGCATACCTTCTGGCTCGGCATCCTCGGCCGTGACGGTGGAGGGCGAATTCGGTGCCGCTCCGGCGATCACGCTCGAGAAAGGGCTGACCGTGACCACGACGGAACGCTCGGTTGTCATCGCTGGAACCGGCGCTGCTGTCGCAAACGGCGACACCATCACAATGGACTACACGCTCTACAACGGAACGACGGGCCTCGAAATCGAAAAGTCCGAATACACCGAAAGCTCGCCAATCCCGTATCCGATCGACACCGCTGCGACGAGCTTCGTCGGTTTGGCGAAGGCGGTTTCGTGTACCACGGTCGGTTCGCGAATTGTCGCTGTCATTCCGAACGCTGAAGGCTTTGGGGCTCAGGCGGCCCAAGCAGGAATCGGGGTTGACGACACCCTGGTTTTCATCATTGACGTCACCTCAATCGCGCCAAAGCCCCTCGCCGAGGCGACCGGAACTCCGGTCGAACCGCTCGAAGGATTCCCCGAGGTTGTCTTCACCGACGGAAACCCGACGGTCACTTTTCCCGCGGGTGCGGTCCCGACCGACTACGCGATCGAAACTCTTATTCAAGGTGATGGCACTGTCGTCGCCGACGGCGCGAACGTTGTCGTCAACTACGAGGGTGTCAACTGGAACACGGGCGAGGTCTTTGACTCGAGCTTCGACCGCGGTGAGCCCGCGGAGTTCAGTACCTCGGGTGTCATCCAGGGCTTCCGAGACGCACTCGTCGGTCAGAAGGTCGGCTCGCGTGTCGTCGTCATCATCCCGAGTGACCTTGGCTATGGTGATGCCGGCTCGGGCGACAAGATCAAGGGTGGCGACACTCTCGTGTTCGTCATCGACATTCTTGGCGTAAAGTAGCCCCCTCGCCCTCACCCCTTACGTTTGTGGAAACGGTTTGGGTAAATACTGACGTTCCTGGAAACCGAACGCTGGGTTGACGGTGGACTGCGCGGGACGAGCGCATCTTGTTTCCACGAACGCGGGATATGGGCGATTTCGTTTCCACAAACGTGAGGGTGGTGCCGGGGAGCGGAACTGGGGAGCGGAACTGGTGAGGAACGTCTGAGCAGTGACTCCGCGCGGAATGTTTCGACCCACAACTCCTCCGCGCAAGTGTGCTCGCTCGTAGAATTGAGATGTGCCCGCTGAACCGCTTGATGACCGACCCGTGTCGGGATTGACGCCGTCAGACGCACACGCGCAGGCCGCGGAATTGCGGGACAGAATCACGGAACTCGCGGATGCGTATTACGCCCGAAATGAGTTACTCGTTGCGGATGCCGATTACGACGAGCTGATGCGGCGGCTCGAAGAGATCGAACGGGAATTTCCCGAAGTTCAGAGTCAGGACAGCCCCACCCAATTCGTTGGGGGCTCCGCCGATTCAACGTTGTTTGACCCGGTGGTGCATCGAGAGCGGTTGTACAGCCTCGACAATGTGTTCACGGTCGAGGAACTGACCCAGTGGATGGCAAAAACCGAGCGCGATGCCGATCAGGCTGTGCAATGGCTGTGCGAAGTGAAGATCGACGGCCTCGCTCTGAGCATGCGATACGAGAACGGGTTATTGGTTCAGGCAGCGACGCGCGGGGACGGAGTCACGGGCGAGGACGTCACCGAAAACGTGCGCTTGATTCCTTCAATCCCGCAACGCTTGACCGGCGAAGGTCACCCCGATGTCGTCGAGATTCGCGGCGAGGTGTTTTTCCGAACCGCCGAGTTCGCCGACCTGAACACACGACAAGCGTTCCTGGGCGAGAAGACCTTTGCGAATCCGCGCAATGCCGCTTCCGGAAGCCTCCGGCAGAAAGCGGAGTCCAAGAACGAACGGCAGCTCGAACTCATGCAGGATCGGCTCAAACGACTCAGTCTTTACGTCCATGGAATAGGTGCGTGGGCTCACCCGCCGGTCGCGAATCAGTCCGAGATCTACGAATTGTTGAGCTCGTGGGGGATGCCGACATCGCCCTACTGGTCGGTCGTGCTGGATGCGGCGGGAGCGGTCGCCTACGTCGAACGAAACGGCGAGCACCGCCACGACCTCGAACACGAAATCGACGGGGTCGTCGTCAAGGTCGACAGCCTCGAACTTCATGACCGGCTCGGTGCGACATCGCGGGCGCCGCGCTGGGCGATTGCCTACAAGTATCCGCCCGAGCAGGTCAACACAGTATTGCTCGACATCGTCGTCGGGGTCGGTCGAACGGGACGTGCGACCCCCTACGCGGTGATGAAGCCGGTCACGGTGGCGGGATCGGTTGTTCGCCAGGCAACTCTTCACAATAAGGCCGTCGTCGTGCAGAAAGGTGTGTTGCTGGGGGACACGATTGTTCTTCGCAAGGCGGGTGACGTGATCCCTGAAATCCTTGGTCCCGTTGTCGAACTGCGGGACGGAACGCAACGCGAATGGGTCATGCCGACCGGCTGCCCAGAGTGCGGTGCGACACTCGCCCCGGCGAAAGAGGGGGACATTGATTTCCGGTGCCCCAACACCGAGCACTGTCCGGCCCAAGTGCGCGGGCGGGTTGAACATATCGGCAGCCGTGGCGCTCTCGACATCGAGGGGTTGGGCGAGGTCACGGCCGCCGCTCTGACCCAACCGATTGTTCCCGCGACCCCGCCGCTCACGAGCGAAGCTGGCCTGTTCGACCTCACGATTGATGATTTGTTCCCGATCGAGGTCACGGTCAAGGACTCCGAGACGGGGCTCGCCAAGCTCGACGAGAAGACTGGTCAACCCGTCACCCAAACACCATTTCGCGCGACGGTCAAAAAGGAACTCGTTCCATCGCAGGATGCGCTTAAACTAATCAAGGGCTTGGCCGACGCAAAGTCGAAGGACCTGTGGCGTTTCCTCGTCGCGCTCAACATTCGACACGTCGGTCCGGTCGCAGCGCGTGCACTCGCGAGCCACTTCGGGTCGCTCACGGCGATTGACGCCGCAACCGTCGACGAACTCTCCGCGGTCGATGGCGTCGGCGCGATCATCGCCTTGAGTCTTGTTGAATGGCTCGAAGTCGACTGGCACCGCGACATTGTGACCCGCTGGCGTGCTGCTGGTGTTCCATTTGCGATCCCGGGGCACCCCGGCCCGGGTGCCGCTCTCGAAACAATCGACGGACCGTTGGCGGGTATGACTGTCGTTGTGACCGGCACAATGCCAGGATTCACGCGCGACGGAGCGGAAGAGGCCGTCCGACAGGCGGGCGGAAAAGTGTCCTCCAGCGTGAGCAAGAAGACGGACATCGTTTTCGTTGGCGAAGGTGCCGGTTCGAAGCAAACCAAAGCCGAGGAACTCGGTATCCGAATCGTGCAGGCCGCCGACTTCGCCGGGACCCTCGGGCTCTAGCTAATCGCCCTCCACAAATTCCAGAGTCACCGCATCGCCTGTAAGGCGGAGCTGGCCGTCGACTAGTCCGATTGACGTGACGAGCGACAGATCATCGAGAAAGCGCATCTCTAGGTCCATGATTCCATCAGTTTTGTCGCAGGCCATTTTGGTCGAGTACAGCGAGCTCACAACGACCGTCGAGCCCGTGATTGCGATGTCGCCTCCCCAGTTGTTACAAATTTGACCAGAGATGTGGCCGTCTTCGATTGTGACGAGAGTCGCGCCGGCGGCGCCGTCGACCCACGTCCCCTGAGCGTCGGTTGCGGACGTCAGCAACCAGTTGCCTTCGAAACTCTCAATCGGGGGATTG
>JAEMRP010000025.1:9074-10154 GCA_016463265.1 Microbacteriaceae bacterium
GTCGGTTGCGGACGTCAGCAACCAGTTGCCTTCGAAACTCTCAATCGGGGGATTGGCACAACCCGATAGGACGAGGGCGGCCGAGGCGATGAGACTCACGGTGATTTTTCGCATGGTGTCAGTATCCTCTCGAAACGGGTTAGGTCAAACGCTCGGCATGGTGCGCTCGGTAGGATTGGGCTATTCCCGACGCACGGAGAACCATGTCTGACATCACCGAGGACACCGTTCGCCACCTGGCGAACCTTGCCCGAATTGCCCTGACCCCCGACGAGGTCACGACGTTGACGAGCGAACTCGCCGCGATTGTGAGCGCCGTCGAGAAGGTCAACGAAGTCGCCACGGATGATGTGCCCGCGACGTCGCATCCGATTCCGATGGAGAACGTGTGGCGCGAGGATGTCGTCGCCGACGAGTTGACCTCGGAACAATCCCTTACCGGTGCCCCTGACCACGACGGCTCGCGATTTCGCGTTACCGCGATTTTGGGGGAGGAAGCGTGAGTGACCTCACTCGCCTGAGTGCGGCCGAACAATCTGCGCTTCTTGAGTCACGCGAGATTTCCAGCGTCGAGCTCACGAAAGCCCACCTCGATCGCATCGCCGAGACCGACGGCGACCTCGGTGCGTTCCTGCACGTTTCCGACGACGCACTCACGATTGCGGACGAAGTCGATGCGGCTCGGGCCGCCGGTGTTGAGCTCAACCCGCTCGCTGGCATACCGGTCGCGGTCAAAGACGTCTTGTGCACGCTCGACATGCCGTCGACCGCGGGGTCGAAGATTCTCGAGGGTTGGGTTCCGCCGTATGACGCAACACCGGTTGCCCGACTGCGCGCAGCGCGGATGCCCATCCTCGGCAAGACCAACATGGACGAATTCGCGATGGGGTCGTCGACGGAACACTCGGCATACGGAATCACCCGAAACTCGTGGGACCGAACCCGAATTCCGGGTGGCTCGGGCGGTGGCTCGGCATCGGCCGTCGGCGCATTCCAAGCGTCGCTCGCGCTCGGCTCTGACACGGGCGGTTCGATTCGTCAGCCCGCCGCGTTCACCGGAACGGTCGGCATGAAACCGAC
>JAEMRP010000162.1 GCA_016463265.1 Microbacteriaceae bacterium
GCGGCGATGGCGTTGCTCGCGAGTCCGGCAAAGACTTGTCCCAGTTTTTCCATGAGCGGAAGCCCGGGTCGAACGGTTTCGTCAATCGCTCCGCCCGCGACGTTGACCGCGTCGGGAACCAGTTCACCGTCGAGGGCGAGGCGAACTGATTTTGCGACCGAGACTCCTGCCTTTTCTTGGGCTTCGTCGGTCGACGCACCAAGGTGCGGGGTCAACTGGATGTTGTCGAGAGCCAGAAGCGGTGAATCCGTCGGGGGTTCGTTGACAAAGACGTCGAGGCCGGCCGCGGCGATTTGTTGTGACGACAGCGCGTCGAACAAGGCCGCTTCGTCGATGATTCCGCCGCGACTCGCATTCACGATTCGCAGGGTGGGTTTGGCCTTCGCGAATTGCGCTGCACCAATCAGCCCGGTTGTTTCGGGGGTTTTGGGAATGTGGATAGTAATGAAGTCTGAGCTCTCCATCAACACGTCAAGTTTCACCATCTGGACGCCGAGTTGTTGCGCGCGTGCCGGTGCAACAAATGGGTCGTACGCGATGAGATTCACCCCGAAGCCCGAGAGGCGTTCGGCCACCAGCGCACCGATACGTCCAAGCCCAACGATGCCCACGGTCTTGTCGAAGAACTCGACACCCGTGAATTTCGAACGATTCCACTGTCCGGCCTTCGTCGACGCGTCGGCGTCCGGAATGAACCGAGCGAGCGACAACAAGTGACCAATCGCGAGTTCCGCCGCCGAAATCACGTTCGAGGTCGGCGCGTTGACGACCATGATTCCCGCTGCGGTCGCGGCCTTGATGTCGACGTTATCGAGTCCGACTCCAGCACGAGCGATGACAACAAGGTCGCTCCCCGCGGCGATGACTTCCTCATCGACCATGGTCGCACTTCGCACGAGCAGCGCTTTAACGCCGGGCAGGGCAGAGAGAAGAGCGACTCGATCCGTTCCATCGACCTGCCGCACATCAAAGTCGGGTCCCAGCGCGCCGACCGTCGCAGGGGAGAGCTCTTCGGCAATTAAGACGACGGGCTTTGCCACAGTGTTCCTTGTCGGTGCCGGGCGGTGCGCGTGGGCGACCGCGAATGAATGAGGCCTGCTACGCACGCGGGAGCAGTGTCGTCAGTCTAGCGCGACACGTGTTTTAGCCGTTCGTGAGGAAGTCGATGACGAGTCGCAACTCGATGTCTTTTTCGAACGCAAGAATCGACAGAGCGGTGGCGTTGACCGCGGCGAAACCCGCCGTCAACATCAGCGCCATTGAACCCGCGCCGCGTTTCCAGCCAACGCCGATGGCGCCCAGGAACGTAAAAGCGGGCAGTGCAACTCCCACAATCAGCAAAGCCCACGGCACGGCGTCGGCCGGGGCACCGAACTGGGCTTGGTAGTAGGAGGGAAGGTTGAGCAGATTCCCCAGAGCCGTCCAGAACGGGTATGCGAAAAGGAATCCCGCGACGACAAGCACCGAAAGTCGTCCGAACAGGCTCGGGCCGTTGTTTTCGTCGATATCTTTCATTGGGCCGACACTCCGAAAAACAGGGGAAACGGAAACAGGACCGCGAGTCCGAGCGCCAACACGAGAGCGCGAGCCAACGACGTTCGAATGAGGGACACCGTCGCAAAAAACCACAGTGCGGGTGACACGATGGCAAAGAACTCGCCGAACTGAGACATCGCCTGCGCGAAACGGTCGTCAATTCCGATGAGTTGGTTGGACTGGACGGCGAACAGCCACGCGACAACGTATCCGAGATACATCGTGCCATAAGCGACGAGAGCGATGCGAATTAGCGCGCGGCGCTTCCGTCGGTGTAGTCAGCATCCTGTTGCTTCCACGCAAAGAGCGCGCGGAGTTTGCGGCCGGTCTCCTCGATCGGGTGCGTCTCACCCTTGAGGCGAAGAGCCTTGAACTCGGGTGCGCCGGCGTCCTGGTCGTTGATGAACCGGGTCGCAAACGCGCCCGACTGGATGTCGGCCAGGATCGCCTTCATGTTTTCTTTGACCGAAGGGTCGATGACGCGGGGGCCCGAGACGTAATCGCCGTACTCAGCGGTGTCAGAGACCGACCAGCGCTGCTTGGCGATACCGCCCTCCCACATCAAGTCGACAATGAGCTTGAGCTCGTGCAGAACCTCGAAGTACGCGATCTCGGGCTGGTAACCCGCCTCGGTCAGAACCTCGAAACCGTACTGGACGAGTTGCGACGTTCCACCGCAGAGAACCGCCTGCTCTCCGAAGAGGTCCGTTTCGGTCTCTTCCGTGAAGGTGGTTTTGATTCCACCGGCTCGTAGTCCGCCGATAGCTGCGGCGTACGACCACGCGGTGTCCCACGCGTGACCCGATGAATCGACCTCGACCGCGACAATCACGGGAACACCACGGCCGGCGACGAATTCACGACGGACAGTGTGCCCCGGACCCTTTGGCGCGACGAGGATGACGTCGACACCCTCCGGAGCTTCGATGTAGCCGAAGCGGATGTTGAAACCGTGGCTGAAGAGAAGGGTCTTGCCCTCGGTGAGGTTCGGCAGAACGTCGGCTTTATAGAGGTGACGCTGGTACTGGT
>JAEMRP010000163.1 GCA_016463265.1 Microbacteriaceae bacterium
TCGTTCCCTCGGCCCCACCAATGACCGAAATTGTCTGGGTGGACGAAATCTCGTTTAACGACGTCGAATCGATGACCGTGATGGGTGCCGGATCGGCAATCGTGATTGATTGGCTGATGGTTTCGGGTGGGGAGAAGACCGCGTGAATGAGGATCCCGACCCCGACCATGACGGCGGCTACGCCGAAAAGAATGACGGAGACGATAAATCTCACAACGCTCCCTTCGACCGAAAATGCCAGTTTAGCCGACTGACCCTGAGGATTTCCCCAACGCGGATTAGCCGCGACGAGTGCACGTGGATAAACTGACAAAGCAAACCGAGGAGATCACATTGGCTACTGATGGACAGTTTCCTGTCGTCATGCGCGGCTACGCCCGCGATGAGGTCGACAAGACCATCGCAAACCTGCGCCGTGGAATCATTGCCGCGACGACCGAACGCAACGAGCTAGCGACCGAACTAGCGCGCCTCGGCGGAAAAAAGGGTCTGGGCGAGGGCGATTTGCCGACCTATTCGGGGCTCGGAACAAAACTCGAAATGGTGTTGCGTACCTCGGAGGAACAAGCCACCGTTCTCATTTCTAAGGCCGATATTCAGGCGCAACGAGTGCTTACGGATGCTCGAATCGAGGCAGACCAGATCATCAGCGATGCCACTTTGCGCGCGGAATCGTTGATTGCGGCGGCGGAAGAAAAAGCCCGGTACGAAACGAGTGCCGCCCGAATTGACGCGGAAAACATCACCGCGATTGCCGAGAAAGACGTGGAAACACTCCACGCCGAAGCAATCCGTGAGACCAACCGTGTGCGGGGAAATGCAGCGACGGAAGCCGCTTCAGCGCGTGCGACCCTCAAGCGCGAGATATCCGAAAAACAGGCCCTTCTGAACCGAGAGATTGCAGAACAACGTCTTGTTATGGACAAAGAAGCACAGGATGCACGCGCGGAAATTGCCCGACTCATCGGTGAAGCAGATCGTCAAAAACTGGACCTCATCGTCGAAGTTTCGGCCCGCCGCCACGAACTGGAACAACAACTGCTCGAGGAACACCGTGACATCATTGCTCAGAATGAGGCATATTTGGAAGTGGCTAACAAGGAATTCACGAAACTACAGAACGCCTTGACCGCGCTGAAGAGAGAGCATAACCGTCTCGAACCTGAGGTTCGCAAGATTCGAGAAATGGCAATAGTTGAGTCGAGAGAGGCGGCACGTTCGACCATCGATGCGGCAAACGCCAAGGCTCGTCAGATTGTCAACGCTGCACGTAACGAGGCCAAACTCGAATTGGACAACGCGACCCAACGCCTCGCCGACATCGCCGTGGAGCGTGACGCGATTGCGTCGTACATCGGTGACCTGAACACGGCCGTCGCGTTCGCGGCGAAGTCGCTGGCTCCGAAGAATACGGCGGCAAAAACGACCCCGAAACCTAAAACGACAACGACAACCAAATCAACGCCAAAAACGAACCCGAAGTAAGTCCCCCTATGACAATCAACGGCGCTTTTCGGCTCGGCCTGCTCGGTGGGCTTGGTGTTCTCACAGCGCTCCTCATCGGAAACGCGGTCGCAACGCTGGCGACGGTGATCACTTATGTGGGATTCGCTTTGTTCATAGCATTGGGCCTCGACCCGATCGTGCGCCGCCTTGTCGAATTGAAGTTCCCGCGACCGCTCGCGATCACCGCTGTTGTGCTGGCGGTTCTGGGGTTGTTCGCGGGGTTTGTTCTGGCTCTGGTCCCCATCATCGTCGAACAAATGACCAACCTTTACCAGTCAGTACTCGAATTCCTGACCTCATATAACTCGCTGGGCGAAATGGTTGCGGCGATTCAGTCGATCATCCCCATCGAAGCACTGGATGTTCAAAAAACTCTCGACACGATTGTTGCGTTCCTCAGCGACCCGGCCAATCTCGCCAACATCGGTGGCGGAGTTCTCAGCGTCGGCGCGGGATTTGCCAGCGGGATTATCGGTGCGCTGCTCACGCTGATGCTCACGATTTACCTTGTCATTTCCCTTCCCGCTATCAAGCAGTCCTCCTACAGCCTGGTGCCGGCGTCCAAGCGCAAGGAATTTATCGGAATCGCCGATCAGGTTGTTGACGCCGTCGGAAAATACGTCGTCGGCCAAGGAACACAGGGTCTTGCGAACGGCGTTCTCAGTTTTGTGGCGATGTCCCTCATTGGCGCCGAATACCCTGCCTTGTTCGCGCTCATCGCGTTTATGTTCTCGTTGTTGCCGCTCGTGGGAACCGTCACGGGTTCGCTCATCATCATCGCGACGCAATTGCTCATCGACCCGACCGACCCGACCACCGCAATTTGGGTGGCTGTCTACTATCTCGTGTACACCCAAATCGAGGCGTACATCATCGGTCCGTTCATCATGAACCGCGCGGTGAAAGTTCCCGGTGTACTCGTGATTATCGCGGCACTCGCCGGCGGTGCGCTGTTGGGTGTGCTTGGGGCGATCGTCGCGATTCCGATCGCGGCGTCGGTACTCATCATCATTCGCCAGGTGATGGTCCCGGCGCAGGAACTGCGCTAACCGA
>JAEMRP010000164.1 GCA_016463265.1 Microbacteriaceae bacterium
CGCATACGGACATCGTCGTCGTGGTCGGCACCGTAGCCGCGCCCCGAAATCTGAGACGCGAGATCGAGAACCGGACGAACCTGATC
The DNA here is from genome assembly GCA_016463265.1 of Microbacteriaceae bacterium. GTDB lineage: Bacteria > Actinomycetota > Actinomycetes > Actinomycetales > Microbacteriaceae > MWH-TA3. The sequence continues at coordinate 87 of JAEMRP010000164.1, forward strand.
AATTTCATACATATTTTCAACACCCTGTTTGAGAAACGCGACACGCTCCATTCCCATACCGGTGTCAATGTTTTTCTGAGGTAGTTCGCCATCAATCGTGAATTCCGTTTTGGACCGCACGTCCGAGATGAGGTACTGCATGAACACGAGGTTCCAGATCTCGATATACCGCGTATCGTCGACGGCCGGTCCGCCGTCTGGGCCGTAGGCGGGTCCGCGGTCGAAATAGATTTCCGAGCACGGACCGGCAGGGCCCGTCTGACCGGTCGACCAGAAGTTGTCCGTCTTCCCGAGTCGTTGGATGCGTTCGTCAGGAATCCCCGCGACCTTTTTCCAGAGTTCAATAGCTTCATCGTCCTCTTCGTAGACCGTGATCCACAGGTCCTTTTCGGCGAAACCGAGACCGCCATCGGATTCTGGTGTCGTCAGCAACTCCCAGGCGAAACCAATCGCGCCCTCTTTGAAGTAGTCCCCAAAGGAAAAGTTTCCATTCATTTGGAAAAACGTTCCATGACGAGTCGTTTTCCCGACCTCGTCGATGTCAAGCGTACGGATGCACTTCTGCACCGACGTTGCGCGAGGAAAGGGAGCGGGAACAACACCGGTTAAATACGGGATGAACGGCACCATTCCGGCGACCGTGAACATGAGGGTGGGGTCGTCCGACACGAGTGATGCCGAGGGCACAATCGTGTGGCCGTTCCCCTCGAAATACGACAGCCAGCGACGTTGAATTTCAGCCGTTTTCATCAAATCTCCTCTGTCAACACGAGTTTAGGGGAATGAGAAAGGGGTGGGCTCGAAAGCCCACCCCGCTCGGTTGGGCTTTATCGCGCGGCGTAGTACTCGACGACGAGTTGCACTTCACACGTGACAGGAACCTCGGCGCGCTTCGGGCGACGAACGAGTCGCGCCTGCAGCTTGTCGAGCTTGACGTCAAGGTACTCAGGAACCGCGGGGAGGACGTCGCGGTGAACGCCGATGGCTGAATCCTGAAACAGTGGAGTCGCTTCGCTGCGTTCTTTCACGTGGATCATCTGTCCAGGCTTAACGCGGAAAGATGGGCGGTCAACGAGCTGACCGTCAATCAGGATGTGGCGGTGCACCACCATCTGACGAGCCTGTGCCGACGTGCGAGCGAAACCGGAGCGAAGAACAAGAGCGTCGAGACGCATTTCGAGAAGTTCGACGAGGTTTTCACCAGTTAGACCTTGGTTGCGACGAGCCTCGTCGAACGTGTTGCGCATCTGGGCTTCACGAATTCCGTATTGCGCGCGAAGACGCTGCTTCTCACGAAGACGCATCGCAAAGTCACCTTCGGACTTGCGCTTGGTTCGACCGTGCTGGCCGGGAGGAAAAGCGCCTTCGCCCATGAGGCGCGCGGCCTTCGGGGTCAGAGCGATTCCGAGAGCACGCGAAAGGCGAACCTTCGCGCGAGTGCGGTTCTTGTCAGACATTGTGTCCTTTTCATGTGTGAAAAACAATCGGATTCTCCCCGAAAACGGGGAGAGAAACATGAGGGCCACGGCGCCGGCTACAGGCACCGATTCTTGCGGAGGAGACGCAGCCGCACGTCTGTCTTCTCAAGCGGTTCTCAAACTCTAACAGAAAGAAAGGAACCGCGCTGAATCCTGAAACAGTGGAGTCGCTTCGCTGCGTTCTTTCACGTGGATCATCTGTCCAGGCTTAACGCGGAAAGATGGGCGGTCAACGAGCTGACCGTCAATCAGGATGTGGCGGTGCACCACCATCTGACGAGCCTGTGCCGACGTGCGAGCGAAACCGGAGCGAAGAACAAGAGCGTCGAGACGCATTTCGAGAAGTTCGACGAGGTTTTCACCAGTTAGACCTTGGTTGCGACGAGCCTCGTCGAACGTGTTGCGCATCTGGGCTTCACGAATTCCGTATTGCGCGCGAAGACGCTGCTTCTCACGAAGACGCATCGCAAAGTCACCTTCGGACTTGCGCTTGGTTCGACCGTGCTGGCCGGGAGGAAAAGCGCCTTCGCCCATGAGGCGCGCGGCCTTCGGGGTCAGAGCGATTCCGAGAGCACGCGAAAGGCGAACCTTCGCGCGAGTGCGGTTCTTGTCAGACATTGTGTCCTTTTCATGTGTGAAAAACAATCGGATTCTCCCCGAAAACGGGGAGAGAAACATGAGGGCCACGGCGCCGGCTACAGGCACCGATTCTTGCGGAGGAGACGCAGCCGCACGTCTGTCTTCTCAAGCGGTTCTCAAACTCTAACAGAAAGAAAGGAACCGCGCCATTCAATCACCATTCAGGATTGCGCGAATACGGGCTAGTCGTTCGGTGAGTTCCTGCTCTCGACCGTGCCCGCTCGGCTCGTAGTACGTGGGCTCGTCGCCATCGCGATAGCGCTGTGCCGCGACTCCCCCATCGATGTCGTGCGGATACACATAACCTTTGCCATGTCCAAGTTTCTGAGCGCCCGAATAATGAGCGTC
>JAEMRP010000165.1 GCA_016463265.1 Microbacteriaceae bacterium
TGTGTTAAGCACGCCGCCAGCGTTCGTCCTGAGCCAGGATCAAACTCTCCATAAAGGTAGTTCTGCCAGACCGAAGTCCGACAAATCTGTTGCGGCCGAAGCCGCAGAGTTGTTCTCTGACAATTTAGACAGTCTACTGACTTGTCCGTCTTTGTTCCAAAGGAATCTTGCCAACCACTAGCAAGCTAGTGATCGACGAGGTTATTTGGCATTGACTTAGTGCACACTGTTGAGTTCTCAAGGACCGTACGCACCTGAATGCACGCGCTTACACGCCGCAAACAGGGCAACTTGACTAACATAGCACCGAGGTTTTCCTTATGCAAATCGTGACGATATGCGAATCTCTTCGGTGAGATGTTGAGTTTAGTCCGAGCCGCCGTGACTCGCAAGAGTCGGCTGCTGGCCTTATGTTTCCGCTTGATTCGAACCCACATTTCGCCGGTCCGTCTTTGGGGCAACGTCGCAAACTTACGCGTCTTTTAGGGCTCGAGCAAACAATGGTCCAACTCGGGCGTGTCATAACAATTCCTCGCGAAAGGTCGGCGTCGAGTTCTTTGTTCGATAGCGTGACAACATGGCGAAAAGCTCAGTCAAAACAGGTGGAATCCTCGCGGGTGCGGGCTGCGTCTTCGGTATCGCACCAATGGCAATTATGTTCGCAATCGGGGGCATCGCCTCGGTCCTCGGGATGGACCTGAACGCCCTGAACGGCCTGAGCGTCCTGGGCTGGTTCACATTCTTTACAGCGCCCCTTGGTGCAGTGGTCGTCATCGTGGGTTTGGTCATTGCCATCGTCGGCGCAACCAAGAGCACGTCGTCGGATTTTGCGGAGTCGGCGATGTCAACTCAAGGACAGGTAAAGTCAGGTGGAACCGGAACCCCCTCCGATGCGAAGCCGGTCGAGTTGCCTCCCCTTCCATCAGGGCTGGCTCGAACAGTCAAGATCGCCTACGCTTTCGGGTTCGTTTTTGTGCTTGTTGGCTGCGTGATGCGGGTCACAGTTTTCCAGCCCTTTTCGGGAATTATGGTCTTCTTCGACTTCGTTCCCGCGATCTTCGCCGGCTGGTTCGTTTTTCTGGCTCGAAACGCTCACGAAGGATTGGGGTTCCTCCGCCTTTACCAATCACAGCTTTTCGTGTCGATTGCCGGATGCGTCGTCGCGCTGTGGCCACTCGTCACTCTGGATACCTCGCTGAGCCTTCTGGAATACGATGACAGCAGCGCATTCCAGTTGGTCGGGACAATCATCACGGATTTCATCCCGGCGGTTGCGTCGCTCGCTTCGCTTGTTTTCGCCGGTGTAGTTCGCACGATGTACCGCCGAGGCCTCAAGTCCAGCTAGGCGAGTTCGGCGTCCACGCGTGCCGACAGTTCCGCCGCGGAAACTCCGGTGAGGCCCGATTCGTCGTGGGTCCCCTCGGGGTACGTTCCGTGAAGCCCAGGCACAGGGCTGGCGGTGAAACCAGCGGAACGGGCACCTAGTGTCGATGACCGAACACACATTTCCGACTGAAGCCCGATGATGTCCAAAGATGTGACGCCCAGGTCGCGCAGCCACCCAGCCATGTCGGGGTTGGATTCGAAGACGTTCTTGGTCGTCTTTCGCCAGACGCGCTCGCCCTCGGCGGGAGGAAGAGTGAGTTCCCAAAAGAATTCGCCTGGGGCATCCATCTCGTCGGCGTCGCCGTCGTTTTGGACCCAGACCACGAGTTCGTTGCTCGCGCGCGCCGCCTCGACTCGGTCACGGATTCGTTCGAGCAGCGCCTCGTGATCTGGTACGGGCCAGTCCCCCGCGAATCCCCAGTTCTGAACATCGACAACGAGAAGTGCACGTGACACGACCGTGACTACTTTCCGATGACCAGCGCGGCGAGCGTTTTCTTGCCGCGACGAAGGATAGAGACACCGCCCGCGAGCGTTCGGTCACCGACGAGGTCGGTTTCGACGGTGACGGCCTGGTTGTTGATGGCGACACCGCCCTGCTGGATAGCGCGGCGAGCGTCCGAGGCGGACGAACACAAGCCCGTCTCAACGAGCGCGACGGTGACAAGAGTGTCGGCGGTGACGGTGGCCTGCGGAAGTTCGGCGGTCGCACCCGCGACGGTGTCGGCGTCGAGTGCGAACAGATCGCCGTTGCCGAACAGTGCGGCACTGGCGGCGACAACCGCATCGGCCGCCGCGTCTCCGTGAACGAGAGCGGTGACTTGCCACGCGAGCGTGCGCTGGGCTTCTCGTTTGGCTGGCTCGGACTCAACCTGGGCGGCCAGCGTCTCGATTTCGGCGCGAGACAGGAATGTGAACACCTTGAGACGGTCGATGACATCCGCGTCAAGAGTGTTGAGCCAGAACTGGTACATCGCATACGGCGAGGTCAGGTTCGGGTCAAGCCAAACAGCGTTGCCTTCGCTCTTGCCGAACTTCGTGCCGTCCGAGTTCGTGATGAGCGGCGTGCCGATCGCGTGCGCCGAGACCCCCTCGACCTTTTGAATCAAGTCGGTGCCGCTCGTGAGGTTCCCACACTGGTCTCGTCCGCCGGGTTGGAGGA
>JAEMRP010000166.1 GCA_016463265.1 Microbacteriaceae bacterium
CGGGGAACGGGTGCGGACCAGCGACGGTGCCCAGTAGGTAGTGTGTGTCCTCAACATTGGCAACCCAGTCCCTCATTGCTTCGTTGATGGCGTCTTTGAGCGTTCGCGAACCATTAGTGACCGGGACGACCTCGGCGCCCAACAGCTTCATTCGCGCAACGTTGAGGGCTTGTCGTTCCGTGTCCACTTCGCCCATGTACACGACACAGGTCATCCCCATGAGCGCGGCGGCCGTCGCCGTGGCCACACCGTGTTGACCGGCACCGGTCTCGGCGATGAGACGACTCTTACCGAGCCGCTTGGCCAGCAGCGCTTGCCCCAAAACATTGTTGATCTTGTGCGAACCCGTGTGATTGAGGTCTTCGCGCTTCAGGAGGATTCGCGCCCCGCCGGCGAGGGCAGCGAAACGTGACGCTTCGGTGATGATCGACGGTCGGCCCGTGTACGAACGATGAAGCTCGGCAAGTTCGGCCTGAAAGATCGCGTCGGTCTTGGCGGCGGTGTACGCGACGTCGAGCTCATCCAGGGCTGCAATGAGTGACTCCGGCACGAAACGACCGCCGTATTCGCCAAAGTAGGGGCCTAGTTCTGCGCGCAGTGACATCAGTTCACCTCTCGGAATTGTTCGACGATCGAACGGGCGTTCCCGGCCGTCACGAGTGCTTCGCCGACCAGAACGACGTCAGCACCCGCATCGCGATAGGCACGAACATCGTCCACAGTGTTGACAGCGGATTCAGCCACCGCGATGGCATCTGCGGGGATGAGATCTCGAACCGAGGCGAACAACGTTCGATCGAGCTCGAAGGTCGACAGGTCCCTCGCGTTCACACCAATGAGACCGGCGCCAACGTCGGCAGCCCGGCGGACCTCATCAGCAGAGTGGGCCTCAACGAGGACCGTCAGTCCCAACTGGCGAGAGAACTCGTGAAGCCGCTCGAGAACGGCACCGTCGAGAGCCGCAACGATAAGCAGAACAATGTCTGCGCCGACAGCCCGAGCCTCCAGGATTTGATATTCCACAGAGATGAAATCTTTTCGCAACAACGGCACCGTGACACGTTCTCGGACATCAACAAGGTCGCGCAGAGTGCCGCCAAAACGTCGCTCTTCCGTCAACACCGAGATGGCGTCTGCGCCACCCTCGACGTAGGCCTCGGCGAGCGCGGGGGCATCGTCTATCAGTGCGAGTTCGCCCTTGGACGGACTCGCCCTCTTTATCTCGGCTATGAGCCGAATGTGAGTTGTTGGCGCAAGAGCCTGATATGCGTCAACCGGCGCTGGCAACCCCAACGCACGACGCTCTACCTCGCCATAAGAAACGCTTTCGCGCCGCGTCGCCGCGTCTTCGAGCGCGCCTGCGGTGAGAGCCCCCAGCACGACTAGTGTGTGGCCTTGGTCTTTGAGCCACCGACCCCATAGCCAGCCTTGGACAAGAGCAATCCGACGAGAGGTCCGATGATGAGAAGAGCGGAGCTAGCCCACACAAGCAGCGGCTCATCGAGCCAAAAAAACCAGGTCCCCGCCGTGGCACCGATGAGCATAATCGTTACTCCGGTCCAGGCAGCGGGAGAAGAGCCGTGTCCGGGGTCGTGGGCGTCGTTCATGTCGTTCCTCCTGCGCCCTAGTCTAGCGCGGGTCGGATTGCGCTCGCCGCGGCTATCGCCCTCAGCGGAGCAGCTGCCTTGTTCACTGTCTCGTCGTACTCACTCTGCGGAACGGAGTCGGCGACTATCCCGGCACCGGCCTGTACCGACACCGTTGTGCCCACCATAACCGCTGTCCGAATCGCGATGGCGAGGTCTGAGTCCCCGCCGAAGCCGATGTAGCCGACCACTCCCCCATAGACTCCGCGCCCGGCGGGTTCGAGTTCGTCGATGATCTCGAGCGCACGCGGTTTCGGCGCTCCAGAGAGAGTTCCGGCCGGAAATGTTGCTCGAAAAACATCAATCGGTGTTGCCCCTGGTGCGAGATCGCCCTCGACGCTCGAGACGAGATGCATGATGTGGGAGAAACGTTCGACGTTCATGAACTCGGTGACCTCGACCGTTCCGGGTGTGCACACCCGCGACAGATCATTGCGTGCCAAATCGACGAGCATCAGGTGCTCGGCGCGTTCTTTCAGATCGGCCAACAGTCCTTCGGCAAATAGAGCGTCGCGTTCCGGTGTCTCGCCGCGCGGACGACTGCCAGCTATCGGGTGGCTGAACACTCGATTGTTGGCGACCTTGACGAGCGCTTCGGGAGAAGAACCTACGACCGAGAATGGGACGCCATCAGCGCTCTCGAGGTTGAGAAGATACATGTAGGGCGATGGGTTCAGCGCACGCAACATTCGATACACGTCGGTGCTCGACGCGGTCACGTCCGAATCAAAACGTTGAGAGATCACGACCTGGAAGACATCGCCATCCCGAATGAAGTGTTGTGCGCGAGATACAGATTCGAGGAATTGATTGGGGTTCGTTCGGTGGGAGGGATTCGGTTCTGTTATTTCTGGTGGCGCCAAGGGCGACAGCGGAACTGCGGTCCGA
>JAEMRP010000026.1 GCA_016463265.1 Microbacteriaceae bacterium
AAGGCTGACTGTTCCGAAATTTTGTGTTCGAGAACCTTGTACTGTTTCAAGCGTTTCAATGCGGTGTCGGATTTTCCGGCAACAGACGGGTCGTCCAGTAGCGATTCGAGAATGTCCGGCAGCGCGACATTCAGCTCGGGGGAAACAAAACGCGCTTCTTCAAGGTTTTTCGCGAGGTCATCAATAAATAGGACGTTGACGGGACGCAGATTGAGATCCTGTATCAGCTGGCGAATTCGGGGTCCTTTAGGGTTCCAATCGATACTGGGAAGCACAAAATAGTCGGCGATGGACGATTTCTGCAGTTCTGCGAGAGCCACCGACTTGTCATTCATCGAGCAAATTGAGCTGATAATTCCGCGCTGAGCAAGAGCGACTACGATGTCATGATTCCGCTCGATGTGCGTGATGGGACCTTCAGAGATTGTGCCGGCCCACAACGTGTCATCGAGGTCCCAAATGACAAGTTTGATCTGCTCCACGTGGCACCCTTTCAGCAACTAGTAGCGATGCAACAAATGTATGTCAACTTTACCGATGTTCAATTTCCATTCAGACGACGAACGGTGACCAAAATGATGAAAAGCCGAATTCCAACACGCAACAATTTCTTTGCGGACGTTAAACGCCGGGACGTTGGTTCTGCAGACCCTTGTCCATTGACGCACGCGCGGCCGTAACGCTCGCTCTCTCGGACACCTCGGGCACTCCGACCTGCCAGAACGCACCACCTTCGGTGAAGTCTTTGGCGCGAACCTTGGTCACGATGACCGCGGTGCTAGTGGCCTGACGTGCCTTCGTGAGCGCGTCGGCAAACTCCGCGAGGCTCTGCACCTCGAACGTGACAGCACCCATCGAGGCGGCGTGGGCGGCGAAGTCGACGCGCGCGTCGGATCCGGTCCCCACGGAATCGGCCAGCATGTTGTTGTAGGACGCACCGCCTTGGCTCGTCTGCAAACGCTCGATAACGGCGTACCCCTCGTTGTCGCAGACGACGAGAATCATCTTGTGACCGGACAGCACCGAGGCGTAGATGTCGGAGTTCATCATCAAATACGAGCCGTCCCCGACCATCGCAAAGACCTCACCGCGTGGGCGCGCCATCGCGGCACCCCACGCCCCAGAGATCTCGTAGCCCATGCAGGAATATCCGTATTCACAGTCGAAACTGGCGACCGCTTTGCTCATCCAGTTGACGTTGAGGTCTCCCGGCAAACCACCCGCGGCCGTGAGAACGTAGTCTTCTTCGGTCGCAGCGATGTGCACCAATCCGATCAATTGGGCGTAGCTCGGCGGCCACACTCCGTCGTCGGCGATGCGGCCATTGACGAAGACATCGAGCTCGCCTCGTAAACGCGTGGCGTTGTCCGTCCAGGACGCGTCGGTCGACCAATTGCCGAGCGCATCGCTCAGTTCGGCGAGTCCTTCACGGGCATCGGCGACGAGCGGCGTCGAGCGGTGCTTGATCGCGTCAAACCGTGCCGCATTGAGCCCCACGAACTGGGTCTCGGTTGAAAAGAGCGTCCACGAACCGGTGGTGAAGTCCTCGAGGCGCGTTCCAACCGCGAGCACGACGTCGGCCTCCCTCACTACCGCGTTGGCGGCTTCCGCACCCGTCACACCGACTGGCCCGACATAGCGCGGGTGGCTGGCAACAAGGGAGGACTTTCCCGCGACCGTCTCAACGACCGGAATGCCGTGTTTTTCGGCGAACGTCGCCAACTCGGCCTCCGCGCGCGCGTAGTGGACGCCGCCGCCGGCGATGATGACGGGACGTTTGGCGGACCGCAGCAATTCCGTGGCACGACCGAGTTGCCCGCGGTCGGGACGAGGCCGAGGGGATTCCTGCACGGTCGTGGCAAAGAACGACTCGGGGTAGTCGAACGCCTCGGCGGCGACGTCTTGAGGCAAACCGATAAACGTCGGACCGCAATCGCCCGAATCGAGCATGGTCGCAACAGCCTGCGGCAACGAGCTAAGGAGCTGCGCCGGGTGCGTAATGCGATCCCAATACCGAACCACCGGCCGGAATGCGTCGTTGACCGTGGTCGATGGCACCCCAAAGTGCTCTACCTGCTGAAGCACGGGGTCGGGCAGACGTGACGCGAAGGTGTCACCCGCGATGAACAGGACGGGGAGTCGGTTCGACATCGCGACTCCGGCGGCCGTTACCATATTCGTGGCGCCCGGTCCGATCGACGTCGTGCACACCATGATCTGCTGCCTGCGCGTTGCCTTAGCAAAGGCGGCGGCGGCCAACCCCATGCCCTGCTCGTTCTGTCCGCGCCAAACCGGAAGTTCCTCGCGGTGCATTTCGAGTGAGTGTCCAAGGCTCGTCACGTTTCCGTGGCCGAAGATGCCGTACGCGCCGGGAAAGAGGGGAACGTTGACGCCATCAACAATCGTGCGTTGCGCGATGAGGTACCGGACGAGCGCCTCGGAGGTCGTGATGCGGATGGTCTTAGTTGCCACGGTTTTCTCCTGTGAGGTCTGTCACGGTTTCCCAGGTCTTGGAGTCCCATGAATTGATGAGGGCCTGTTGCACGTTGACGACGTCGACCGCTTCGCGGAAACTGGGCGAGAACGTTCCGTCAGTCGCCAGCGCTTCGAGGAAGGAATAGTCCTCGATCGCGACAAGGTCTTCTAGCCCTATCGGGTTCGCCTGACCTGGCGAGAAAACACCGTGGAACGGGAAGCGATCGCCGCCGTAGATAGTGGTGTAACCGGAACTGATGTCGTCTGTCAGTCGGTAGTACTGCAGTTCGTTCATCTTTTCGAGGTTCCACGCCAGGGCACCCTTGGTGCCGTAGATCTCGAACGCGTTTTGGCTTTCGGGGCCGACCAGCGTGCGGCTCACCTCAAACGTTCCGGTTGCGCCGTTCTCGAAATTACAGAGCATCGACGCGAAGTCTTCGTTTTCGACGGCACCTTTGGGGTCTTCGGGACGACCGCGGCCATAGTGGCTCGCCGCTCCCGTGGGCAGCGGGCGTTGCGGAATGGTCGTGTTGCGCATTCCCACGACATCGGTGATGTCACCGATGAGGTACTGCGCAAGAGACACCGAGTGGCTGAGAATGTCGCTCGTCACGCCGTAACCGGCTTGGTCGAGGATGAAGCGCCACGTCAGAAGGCCGAGTTTGTCACTTCCGTACATTGACACGAAGCGGCCACGGTAGTGGGTGATTTCGCCGAGTTCACCGGAGGCAATGAGGTTCCGGGCGTGCATGACGAGAGGCGCCCACAGGTAGTTGTACCCGACACCCGTCCGCACACCCGCCGCTTTCGCCATTTCGTAGGCGGCGACTGTGTGTTCGGGCTTTCCGCCAATCGGCTTCTCACTGAACACGGCCTTCCCTGCAGCACAGGCCGCCTCGATCATGGGGAGGTGCAGCATGTTGGGTGCGGTGACCCAGACGACGTCGACGTCATCCGATGCGATTGCTTCACGCCAGTCGGCCACAGCGCGCTCGAACCCGAAGTCGCGAACCGCTCGCTCGCGACGCGCCTCCTCGGTGTCCGCACAGACGACGAGCACGGGATCAAATGAGCGATTCGGAAACAGTGACGGAATACGGAGCATGGAACGACTGTGTCCCTCTCCCATCCAGCCAAGACCCAATACGGCAACTCCAATTCGACGGTTCATGTTCAGCTCTTTCCTGTGCGGCCCGACGCCGAGGTCATCGGCAAACGGGGGTCTTGTATTTGGGTGTTCCAGGTCTCTCGAATCCAATGGTGCTCGGGGTCATCGCAGAACGCCATCGTTCTGTCATCGCCCGGACCGGCCAGCACGTTAAGAAAATACATCGGATATTCCGGCGGAGCCACGGTCGGACCGTGGTATCCCTCGGGAACGTTGTAGACGTCGCCGTCGTGAATCATGACGGTGTCGTCGACCGAGCCGTCAACGGTATAGATATGGAACAGTCCCTGCCCCGTGGGGTCGCCGTGAGGGCTTTCGCCGCGCCCGATGCGGAAGTAATAGATTTCTTCGTTCGTCGTTGCGCAGTCGCCGATTCCGTCGTGTCGATGAGGAGGCCACGATGAAAGGTTGCCTCCAGGAGTGATCACCTCACACACGTTGATTCTGTGCGCGGCCGTGAACGATGACGGTGTCGCGATGTTCGTCACTTGACGTGTTGCCTGACCCGACCCGCGAACTTCGACGGGTACGTCGACGGCCGGAACATGTTGCGCAGGGAAGCCCTCGCTGGCACGCGCGGTGCACAGCGCAATCTCGCCGGAATCTCCCGTCATGGTGAGGGTTGATCCGACCGGTATGTAAATCCAGTCCGACACCGCGGCGAAGACTCCCTTTCGACCGGCGAGGGTGAACGGGACGCCGTCCACGGTGACCGAGACGTTCTCTGCCGATAACGGAACGAGAACTCCTTCCTCTCCGTCAAGGACGACCGATACGGTGGCACCGGTGCTCAACGTGTAGACGTGAAGCCCGCTGTATGCCCAGCCCGCGTTTTCGGGTGTGACGTGAACGTCGGCACCTCCGTTCGCGAGCGTTCCTGCGGGGAAAAACCAGGTCATGACATGCCTTTCGCGTGGGTTGATAACGTAGGCCGAACCACCGCAGCGGCGCGAGCCACCGCTCCTTCGGGATCGCCGTCATTGGGATACAACAGGGTGCGACCGGCGACAACGCCGCGCACATTGGGTTCGTTCATGGCGCTCGCCCAGAGAGCACAGGTCTCGTCGGAATCACCGACCGGTTCGCCACCAAGCATGAGGATTGGAAGCGTCGTGGCCGCAGCCACCTCGGCCATGCGGGCGGTCGCCGGAATCTTCAGCCACGTGTACGCCGAGGACGACCCGAGCCCCGACGCGATAGCCACGACGGTGGTGAGCGCCTCGTCGGAGGTGTCGAGGATTGCCTTCCCTGCGAGGTCTTTGAGGTACGGAAGAGGTTCAATCATCGCCATCAGTTTTCGGTCGGCTAGTTCGGTGGTTAGACGCGCGACGGTCTCGATTGTTCGAGCGACGCCGGGGTCGGAATAGTCGATTCGAATGAGCGTCTTGCCGCCGTCCAACCCCATCGACTCGATGTGGTTTGTGTCGTACGCGGTGAGGCGGTCGTCCAACTCCCAGGTCGCGCCGATGATGCCACCGCGGTTCATTGTGCCGATCGCCAATTTGTCGTCGAGCGCACCGAGCCAGGCAAGTTCCTCGAGAATGTCGGCGCTCGCGAGAACGCCGTCCACCTCGGGCAGCGCGAGACAGCGAACGAGTCGATCGAGCAGGGTGAATCGGTCGGCCATCGCCACCGGGTTAGATCCGAGCGAAATCTTGCCGCGCGCGGTGTGGTCCGCTGCGATGATGATGAGACGCCCATCGGGCCCAGCGATCGGGCGTCGTCGGCGAGAAAGAAGCGCGTCAGTGAAGGATGCCGGCCGGAAAACGCGCGCGTCAGTGAGTTCGCGATAGCGGGTGCGGTCAAGGCTCATGCTGGTTCCCCCATCAGTGCGTCGAGCTCGTCGACGGTCGGCATCGCGTCCGCGCACGTCAGACGGGTCGATACGAGCGCACCCGCGGCGCTCGCGAAGCGGCCGATTCGGTGCAAATCCCATTCGTGAAGCAGTCCGTAACACAGAGAACCGCCGAATGCGTCTCCGGCTCCGAGCCCACACACCACGTCGATGGGGATAGCGGGGATATTGACGCGTTCGGTCGCGGTCGCGAGCAAAACGCCATCGGCACCCAATTTGATGATGGCGAGACGCACTCCGGCCGCAAGCAGCACGTCGGCGGCGTCGTCGGGTTCGTCCGTCCCAACGGCGATGGCACATTCCTCGCGATTACCGACGACGACGGTCGCAAGCGCAATCGCACGTTCGGCCATTGATCGCGCGTCCTCGACGCTCGCCCACAGTGATGGTCGGTAGTCAAGGTCGAGAATGGTGTGATCGTCGCGCGACCGCAGTGACATCCATTCGAGGCACGTGTCTGCTGTGGAACCCTGGGCGAGAGAAGCTTGACTAATCCAGAGGACCTTCGCGTGCCGCACGACCTGGGCGGGAACATCGGCGGTCGTGATTGTGGTGTCCGGCGCTGCCTGGCCACGATAGAACATCACGGTCGGGCTCTCTGGGGGAGTCAGTGCAGCGAAGGCAAGCGGTGTTTGAGCACCCTTCACTGTGCCCACGAAATCGGTGTCGACACCCCATCCCGTAAGTCGACCTTTCACGTATTCGCCGAACGCATCGTCGCCGACCTTCGTCGCCAGTGCGACTCGCAGCCCGAGTTGCGCGGCGGCTACCGCCACGTTCGTAGGGCTACCGCCCACGGATTTATGGAAGTTCTGTTGACCGTCGAACCCGATGTTCGGTTCCATGGAATAAAGGTCGACGCTGATGCGGCCGACGCTGAGGACATCCACGGTTTCCATCTGGTTATCCGAGTGTGGGGGCGACGACGTCGGTCAGATACTTAAGTGAGGCCGAGACCTGCGTGACAGGTCCTTCGCCGTCGGCGGGGAACCCACCGGTGATTGCGGTGTCTTGTTCAATGACATACCATCCGCGGTAACCGCCGGCCTCGAGGGTTTGCACAACTCCGAGGATGTCGACGTCACCGGACCCGAGGTTCGTGAAGACTCCGGCCTTGGTCGCAGCCATGAGCGAGACCTCACGTCGAAGAACGGCCGCGGTCATGTCGAGGCGGATGTCCTTGAGATGGACGTGCCCGACGCGGTCGAATGCCGTCTTGGCAAATTCGACCGAATCCTGACCTCCGAACGCCATGTGCCCCGTGTCGAGGCAGAAACTAACATCGCAGCTGTCGAGCACACGGGAAATATCGTCTTTGGTCTCGACGAGCGTCTGAACGTGGGGGTGAAGTACCTGCTGGATCCCGTGCTCACCGCAGATGTCATCGATCACGCCGAGCATCTCGGTCATGTGACGTTTTTCCTCGGTCGTCAAGGCACGTGGATATGCCCAGTCCCAGTCCTGAACGGTTGAGGACACCATCTTTGTCGCACCCGCTTGCTGGAACAACTTTGCGATTGCGGTTGCGCTTGCAATCGTTGCGTCTCGTTGAGTCGGGTCGTGAACCACCACGGGGGTGAAACCCCCGAGCAACGCCATTCCGTAGTGATCGAGTTCCGCGGTCAGTTCGGCCGGATCGTCGGGAAGAAAGCCCGCCGCACCGAGTTCGGTCGCGGTGAATCCCAACCCAGACATTTCGCCCAAGACGCGGCTTTTCGGGAGCATGGCTCCCCAGTCGGGAACTTCGCAGATACCCCACGAGATGGGGGCGGACGCGACGCGGGAGAGAAAGTCGGACACGGAAAGCCTTTCATTGGAACGTTCCAACAAGTATGGCAGACTATAAGTCCGCACCGCAATACATCGACCACGTACCGAGGGGGTTTGCCGTGAAAGTTCTCGTCGTTGGAGCCGGCCGCATGGGATCGATTCGCATCGAAGACCTCGTGGCGGACCCCCGAGTCAGCGAAGTCGCCATCACCAATCGGAGCGACGAGCGAGCCCTGGCCGTCGCGGCCCAGTACGGTGCCACCGTCGTGCCGTGGGCGTCCATGGCCGACACCGATGCCGATGCGGCGGTCGTTGCGGTCGGCACTGACGCCCACGAGCTCGTTCTGGATGCCGTCCTCCCTCACGCAATACCGGTGTTGTGTGAAAAACCCATCGCACTGACTCTCGCCGGAACCCAAGCGGTAATCGACACCGCGGACACCCACGGCTCGTCGCTTCAGATCGGATTCCAACGCCGATTCGACGACGCGATTCGCTCTGTTCACGACACCATCGAATCGGGTCGCATCGGCACGATGTATTCCCTCACGATGACGGCACACGATCACACACCAAGTGCTCGTGAGTTCATCGCCGGTAGTGGTGGGATTTTCCGCGACATGCTCGTGCACGATTTCGATCTCGTTCGGTGGTTGACGGGAAGCGAAGTCGAGACAGTGTTTGCGACGAAGGGAGTCCTCGCCCACCAGAATTACGCCGATTTCGACGACGCCGACGTGTGTTCCGTCATCGCCGTCACGACCGGCGAAGTACAGGTGGTCATCACCGGTACGCGTCACGGCGCCCTCGGTCAGGACGTTCGACTCGAGGCATTCGGTTCCAACGACTCGGTGTCCGCCGGACTCAACCCTCGTACCCCGTTGCGAACCGCCGAGGGCGACCTCGCCCTCAACACCGACCCGTATCGCGGATTCGTCGATCGTTTCCGTGAGGCGTTCCGAAACGAAACTCAATCCTTCGTCTCGTTCGCCGCGGGCGAGATCTCGAACCCGTGCCCGCCCGATTCAGCCGTCGAGAGCCTTCGCATCGCCATCGCCTGCGAGCAATCGGTTGCCACCGGTGCCGCGGTTCGGGTCGCCGACGTCACCTAAACCGATGCCGTCATCACGCCCCACCATCAACGACGTCGCCACACGAGCGGGCGTATCAAAGTCGCTCGTTTCGCTCGCCCTCTCTGGTTCGACGAGAGTCAGTGACGTGAGTCGACAACGAATCGTGGAGGCCGCAGTCGAGTTGGGGTACCGCCGAAACGCTGCGGCCAGAAGTCTCGCGGTTCGTCGAAGCCACACAATCGGGGTGCTCATTCTCGACTTACACAACCCCGTGTTCGCCGAGATTCTCGACGGCGTTCAAATCGAAGTTCGCAAACACGGGTACAGCACGATGTTGATTTCGGGAGGGACCGACCCCGAACTCGAGCAAGCAGAAATCGACACATTGTTGCAGTTCCAGGTGGAGGGGCTCATCCTCATCGCGCACCGGTTGCCCGCACATGTCCTCACGGCCTTTGCCGCTGAAGTGCCAACGGTCGTCGTGACTCGTGACGACATCGCAGTTCCAAACATGGACTCTGTTTCCAATGACGATGTTGCCGGGGCGCGAATGGCTGTTGATCACCTCGTCGAATTGGGGCATTCGCGAATTATCCACTTGAGCGGTGGTGACAATCCGGTCTCGCACGCACGGGCAGAGGGATATCGTCTTGCGATGACTCAGCACGGTTTGGCGGAACACATTCGCGTCATGCCCGGAGGGCTGACGGACGCAAAGGGGTACGCGGCGGCTCGCGATGCGCTGTCGGCTGCGCCCACGGCTCTATTTGTCGCGAACGACGTGGCAGCAATCGGCGCCATTGCCGCGGTAGAGAACGCGAATTTGCGAATCCCTGAGGACATCTCGGTCATCGGATACGACGGAATCAGGATCGGAGGCATGCGCCGCCTTAACCTCACCACAATCGCGCAACCGCTTGCGGACCTTGGTCGACTCGCAGCCCAGCACATGCTCCATCGAATCAACGACCGCACGGCACCCGCAAACCGTCAACACGTATCGGCGACCCTGGTGGTTCGCGGAACCACCGGTCCCGTTACAACTGAGGTTTAGACGCGGCCGCCCAATCACGGAACCACTGAAGGCATTCGGGGTTCGCGAGCGAGGAGGTGTCGCGCTCTGGACGTCCCGTCACGATGTCGGCGACCGCGAGTTCGGTCATCTTGCCGCTTCGGGTTCGGGGCAGTTCAGGAACCTCGGAAATGATGGCCGGGACGTGTCTCGGGCTCGCCTGGGTTCGAAGCGTGGTTCGAATGAGCCCCTCTGTGTCGTTGGTGAGGGGTTGGTCGAGGACGACGAACAGCACAACGCGCGCGTCATCGCCATCGGGCTGTTCGATTGCCATCGCCTC
>JAEMRP010000167.1:0-1622 GCA_016463265.1 Microbacteriaceae bacterium
CCTGTGACGTGTTCGACCTACCGCGTCACCTGATTACCGAGGGCGAGCCGCCCGCAGCGGAACTGTTCCCGGGCCCTGTCCCCGCGGATTCGAGCCTCGCTAACGAGCACACCAAGTCGGTGCTCGGAATCGGCCCTCAATCACTGGGCGACCTTTTGCTCGCGTTCCGCCAGGAAATCGATGGCGGAACGGTGAGTCCCGTTACAACGGATTAGAACTATTTCGCGTATTTCGCGACGTAGTTCCCAATCGCCTCGCGCTGGGACTTGGCCGTTTGAATGTTCGTCTCGTTCTCGGCGAAGACACTCGAGCACAGAACCGATTCCGGGTTGTTGAGGAAACCGATTTCACTAAGCGCTCCGAAGAGCTCATCGAAATTGACGTCACCGTCACCGACCATCAGGTGCTGGTGGATGCGAACCGCGTTTCCCGGTGGGTTCGAAATGTAACGAAGTCCGTGGGAACGAGTGTGATCCATCGTGTCCGAAATGTGGACGATTCCGATTTTGTCACCCGCGGCTCGAATGATGTCCAACGGTGCTTCCTGCATGTGGAAAGTGTGGGAGGCAACATACGCCATTCCAAAATTCTTGGAATTAATCCCGCGAATTACCCGGAGAGCGGCAATCCCGTTTTCGACGAAGTCGTCGGGATGCGGATCGATGAACACCTTAATGCCTTCTTTTTCGACAAGGGGAACGATTTCTTCCATCGAACGGTAGAACGCTCGCTCGGATTCCTCGGCGCGTTCGGGACGACCGGAAAATTCCGTACCAATCCGGTCTACTCCCAAATCGGCCGTAATCCGAATGACGCGCTTCCAATAGCGCATGGCCGATTCCCGCGCGTCCTCGTCGGGTCCTGACCATCGTAAAACCGGAAGCGTGGATGCGATTCCGACACCAGCATCCTTAGCCGCCTTGGCGAACGCCTTCACCAGATCGTCGTCGGCCTTGGGGTGATTGAAAAACGGAATCATGTCGGCGTGGGGCGTGAGCTGCAGCCACTCGAAACCGCACTCCGCTGCCACTCGGGGGAACTCGAGTAACGAGTGCGAATGGTGAAAGGGTGTTGGGTCTAGGGCAATGCGAACCATGGTGTGTCTCCTTTGTCGGTGTGAAATAGAAGCGATAGCGGGCGCTATCGGGAAGTGCTCATGTCGTGTAGGGCAGTCGCGGGTCAACCGGCTGGTGATCCCAGGTCGAACGAATCCACGTCTGTGCGGGCTCGTCACAAATAAGCCAGGTGCGATCAGGGTCGGGACCCGCCATCACATTTAAGTAATACAGGTCAAAACCCGGCGCAGCCACGGCGGGACCGTGCCATCCGAAGGGGACGAGGACGACGTCCCCTGTGTGCACCTCGACCAGCGTGTCGATGGGACCCGTGTTCGAAGCCGTCGTCTGGATGAATCCAAACGGTTCTGCCGAATCCGGGGCATTGACACCGCGCTCTACAGCGACCTCAACATAGTAAATCTCTTCCAGATTTGACTCGATTCCGGGTCGAAACTCGTCGTGCTTGTGGCGGGGATACGACGACCAGTTTCCGCCCGGTGTGATGACCTCAACGACGACGAATCGGGCGGCGTCGAGCGCTTCGAGCCGGCCGAAATTGTGCAC
>JAEMRP010000167.1:1632-2462 GCA_016463265.1 Microbacteriaceae bacterium
GCACCTCGCTTGCTGGGATGAACTGGACGGGCTTCGCTGTGTCGGTCTGCGCACTCGCAATCGCGATGCGGGAACCGTGGGTGGCAGCAATCGTCAACGCCGTTCCCGTCGGCACGTAGAGCGTGTCCGTCGGCCCGTGGAACGGAGATTGACGGCCTGCTAAATTAAATTTCGTGTCGCCAACGGTAACAACACAGGAACCACTGAGCGGAACAACGATACGTTCCTCGCTCGCTGCGGGAAGATCGCACTCGGTCGAGATCGAGGCGTCGAATACATACATACCGGTGTGTTTCCAGCCCGGGATCGACGAGTCGACGACGGACTCGAAAACGCCACTCGACAACGCCCCCCGGGGATACACCCACTCGTTGGTCATCGTCGCTCCTTGGAGCGATTTCGCGCCATGACTCTATCCCCCGTCACCGCGCAAAATCGCTAATTCTGGGGGAAGCCCAGGTTGATTCCGCCGTGGCTCGGGTCGAGCCAACGAGACGTCATGGTCTTTTCTTGCGTGAAGAAGTTGAAACCATACATTCCGTGGGCCTTCGAGTCGCCGAAGAGTGACGACTTCCAGCCGCCGAACGAGTAGTAGGCAACCGGGACGGGGATAGGCACGTTGATTCCGATCATGCCGACCTGAATCTCGTTCTGGAATCGACGTGCAGCACCACCGTCGTTCGTGAAGATCGCGGTTCCGTTTCCGAAAGCACCGGAGTTGATGAGAGCCACGCCCTCGTCGAAAGTCTTGACGCGAACGATGGACAGCACGGGACCGAAGATTTCTTCCGTGTACACCTTCGAGGTGGTCGGCACCTTGTCAATAAGCG
>JAEMRP010000168.1 GCA_016463265.1 Microbacteriaceae bacterium
TCTCGCCCTTCAACTTCCCCGCGATGGTCCCGATGTGGTTTTTCCCCATCGCCATTGCCGCGGGTAACACCGTCGTCCTCAAGCCCTCCGAAAAAGACCCATCGGCCGCGATTTGGCTCGGTGAACTGTGGAAAGAGGCCGGACTTCCCGACGGCGTCTTCACGGTACTCAACGGTGACAAGGAATCCGTCGATGGATTGTTAACCGACCCCCGCGTTCACGCGATTTCGTTCGTCGGGTCGACGCCCATCGCTCAGTATGTTTACGAGACTGGCGCAAAGCACGGCAAGCGTGTTCAGGCACTCGGTGGAGCAAAGAACCACATGCTCGTCCTGCCCGACGCCGATCTCGACCTCGTGGCGGACTCGGCGATCAACGCAGGTTTCGGTTCTGCGGGCGAGCGTTGCATGGCGATCTCGGTCGTCGTCGCCGTCGAACCCGTTGCCGACTCACTCATAGAGAAGATCACCGAACGCATGCGCTCGCTCGTCATCGGCGACGGTCGTCGTTCGTGCGACATGGGACCGCTCGTCACGGAACAGCACCGCGACAAGGTCGCGTCCTACATCGACATCGCGATTGCGGACGGAGCCGACGTAGTCGTCGATGGCCGCGGTATCGAGGTCGACGGTGACCCCAACGGTTTCTGGCTCGGACCCACGCTCATCGACAAGGTGCCAACCACCTCGAAGGTGTACACCGAAGAAATCTTTGGACCAGTTTTGTCGATTGTTCGCGTCAAGACGTACGACGAGGGAGTGGCGCTCATCAACGCCGGCGCATTCGGAAACGGAACCGCAATCTTCACGAACGACGGTGGTGCAGCGCGTCGATTCCAGAACGAAATCCAGGTCGGCATGATCGGGATCAACGTTCCCATCCCTGTCCCGGTTGCGTACTACTCGTTCGGCGGGTGGAAGTCGTCTCTCTTTGGTGACTCGAAGGCCCACGGAATGTATGGTTTCAACTTCTTCACGCAAGAAAAGACCATGACGTCTCGTTGGCTCGACCCGAGCCACGGCGGAATCAACCTGGGCTTCCCCCAGAACTAGGCCGGGGAGTTCATCGCGGCCGTGGCGATTGCGGTCAGCACATCGATGTCCGCGCGGACACCGTCAAGATTTGCGCGGACGGGAGATCCGTTTCGGATTGAATCCGCAAATGCGAGAAGTTGTCGGAGAAATCCCGTTTCGTTGATCTCGGTATATGTCGTATCTTGACGTTCCTGACCGTCATGACGCTGGACCACGAGTCGACTTCGTTCTTCCAACACGTATGGCTTGGCAAGGTGGTAGACCACTCGTCCATTTGAGCCCAGCACCATGACCTCTTCGTTGTATTCCGGGTATTCCGGGAGCCAGTTCCAGCTGATGATGAATCGAACGTCGTTTGCCCTTCCGACGGCGAGAAGCGACGACGGTTCGTTGTCGCGGAGTTTCGGGAAAACATCAGCGGTCCATTCGGAGGGGAGATGGAAACCTAATCCGCGCAAAAGACTTGTTTCGTGAATCACGGAGCCGTGAATGATGTTTCGGAAATATGCGCCAAATTCAGAGGTCACGCCAGGGATTGCCCTGTCGGTTTGCTCCAACGCGTAGTGAAGCGCTCGTTCGATCTCGGCTCGGTCAGCGTCGTTTGCCGGCGGTGTGATGCGCAGATGCTGGATCTGGGGCGCATCGGCGGGGTGGGAAACGGTGACCCGGACGAGTCGGATTCCCGTCAATTGAGCGATCGCACTCGCCGCCCGCTCGGTCAGCGGGTCGTACATTTTCATGTACCCGATTTGCAGAACCCTGCCGCTGTCGCGCTGGGCGCGCTCAATCCGATCGACTTCATCGTGATTGAGCGCCAGCGGTTTCTCGGCCAAGACGTGCTTTCCTGCTTCGAGCGCTGCGATTGTCAATTCGGCGTGACTTCCGGGTGTCGCGATGAGGACCGCATCAATTTGCGGGTCAGTGAAAATGTCCGCCGGATTGGTGACTCCGCGAATTCCATAGCGAGCCGCCACCTCGTCTGCACGAGAGGGGGACAGGTCACCCACGGCGACAAGTGTCAGTCCGGCTCGGTGGATAGAGGGAATGTGAATGGATTGAGCAATGATTCCTGCGCCGAGAATTGCGATTCGGACTGGTGTTTGCGCGGACATTGTTCCTCGTTTCCGGTGGCGGGTTTTTGTCTTAGTTCTGTTTGGAGGTTAGATTACGCCGGTCGAGCCGGGGTGGTTGAGTGGTGACGCGATATTCAGCTGTTGGTGATCGGGCTCACCGTTCCGCCATCGATTTCGCGGTGGAATGCGGTCAAAATATCGCGGAGTGGCTGTGGGCCAAGGCCGAGCACCGATTTGGTGTGCTCGTTTGCGAGGCTCGAATCCACGGGAACCGGGCCAGGGAACAGTTCCGCCGCGGGCGGCTCGCCCTCGGTAATCAGGTGACGCGGTAGGTCGAACACGTCACAGG
>JAEMRP010000169.1 GCA_016463265.1 Microbacteriaceae bacterium
TCCGTACTAGGATAAGTCTTTGTGTCTGTACCCGTGATTCGCGCTGAAAACATCGCCAAGAAGTATGGCGATTTCGTTGCCGTTGACGGTATTTCGTTCGAGGTACAGCGGGGAGAATCATTCGGTCTTCTCGGCCCCAACGGTGCCGGAAAGTCCACGACCATGAAGATGATTGCGGCTGTGTCTACACGCACGTCGGGGAGCCTCGAGGTCCTCGGGATGGACCCCAACACCGACGGGCCGGCAATCCGTTCGCAGCTCGGTGTCGTGCCGCAGGAGGACAACCTCGATCAGGAATTGCGTGTTCGCGAGAACCTGATTACCTACGGTCGGTTCTTCGGAATGTCCCACGCCGCGGTAGCGAAGCGCGCCGATGAACTGCTCGAATTCGCCCAGTTGACGGATCGTGCCAAATCGAAGGTCGAACCGCTCTCGGGTGGAATGAAGCGTCGCTTGACGATTGCCCGCTCCCTCATGAACGATCCCCAGATGCTGCTTCTGGACGAGCCGACGACGGGACTTGACCCGCAGGCACGACACATTCTGTGGGACCGTTTGTTTCGCCTCAAGGAGCAAGGCACGACGCTTGTACTCACGACGCACTACATGGACGAAGCCGAACAACTGAGCGATCGCATCGTGGTCGTCGACAAGGGCGCCATCATGGCCGAGGGTTCGCCCGCGCAACTCATTCGCCAGTATTCGAGCAAAGAAGTCCTCGAAGTTCGGTACGGCTCGGACAAGAACGCTCCCGTCGCGAAAGCAATCGCGGACATTGGCGAGCGTCAGGAAATCTTGCCCGACCGCATCTTGATCTATAGCGATAACGGCGAACGCGATCTCGCAGAAATAACCAAACGCGGTCACCACCCGATGACGAGCCTCGTGCGACGGTCGTCGCTGGAGGACGTTTTCCTGCGCCTCACCGGCCGGAGTCTCGTCGAATGACATCCGTCGCCGACATCAAGGCGGACGCCGAGAAACCGCGTCGCTGGGGTTGGTGGTACGTCACCGAGCTCCGGTTGCGCGAAATGCGCGGTTACGTGAGTTACGTCGTGACGTCGTCCTTCGCAAACCCGCTCATGTACCTGCTTGCGTTGGGAATCGGCCTCGCTAATCTCATCCCGGAGGGGATGGAGGGCGTCCCGTTTCTTGTCTTCGTCGCCCCCGCTCTGCTCATGTCGACCATCCTGACGGTTGGCGCGGAAGAGGGCATGTACCCCGTGCTCAGCGGGTTCAAATGGCACAAGATCTTTTTTGCGATTCACGCGACACCCATCACCCCCGGGCAAATCGTCGGCGGGTTCCTCGTTCATCTGACGATTCGTTTCACGTTCACCGCCGGCGTCTTCTACGGTTTTCTCGTCGCTTTCGGAGCGGTCCCGTTCGCATCGGGATGGGTCATGATTCCGATCGCCATCCTCGGGGCATTCTCTATCCTCACGCCACTGGGTGCTTACGCGGCGAGACTCGACGACGACACCGGTCAATTCGCCCTCATCCAGCGTCTCGTCGTCATGCCCATGTTCTTGTTTTCGGGGACCTTCTTCCCCCTCTCGCAGGTTCCCGACTGGCTCGAATGGGTCGGCTGGGTTTCGCCGCTCTGGCACGCAACCCAGTTGGGTCGAACTTTCAGCTACGGCGCAATCGAGCCCATTTGGCTGTCTGCAACGCACCTCGCTGTGTTGATCGCCTACGCGGTCATCGGGGGATATTTCATGAAGCGTGCGTTCGTCGCAAGGCTGACGCGATGACCGCCGCGGTCCGGGCCAGTGCGGCCACAGCGCCGAAGCGGCGTTTCGGAGGGATGTCCGGCGGTAACGCTAGCGCGGTGATTGAACGAGGTCTTCGGGCAACGATGTCTAACAATTACCTGGTCGTTCTTAGTGGTTTCTTCGAACCGGTGTTCTACCTGCTGTCAATGGGAATTGGCCTCGGCGGAATCATCGGAGCCATCGATGTCGACGGAGCGTCGGTGCCTTACGGCGCGTACATCGCCCCCGCGCTTCTTGCCGTGTCGGCGATGAACGGTGCGATCTACGATTCAACGTGGAATGTTTTCTTCAAACTCAACTTCGGCAAGTTGTATCAGACGATGCTGCTGACATCGCTCGGCCCGTTGGATGTTGCCCTCGGAGAAATCACACTCGCGCTTTTGCGCGGTGGGGTGTATGCGGTCGGATTCCTCATCGTCATGCAGACCATGGGGTTAGTTCTGTCGCCACTGGCAATTCTCGCAATCCCCGCGGTCATCCTGATTGCTGCGGGTTTCGCGTCAATCGGGATGGCATTTACGTCCTACATGAAGACGTTTCAACAGATGGACTGGTTGCCGATGGTCATGCTGCCGATGTTCCTGTTCTCGGCGACGTTTTTCCCCATCACGGTGTACCCCGAAGCAATTCAGATCATGGTGCAATGCTTCCCGCTCTGGCACGGAGTCGAA
>JAEMRP010000170.1 GCA_016463265.1 Microbacteriaceae bacterium
AACACTGGGTAGGGACGCCGTGGCCTAAAACCCCAGCCCTCCCAATATGCGGGAGGTCACAACCAGGATGAACGTCAGGGGGGGGAATCTTGACACTTTGCAAGTGCCCTAAACACTATAGACTCTCCCCGCCCGGGAAAGATAGGGGGTGAGATCTTTCCAAGTCTTCGACACCGTTCGAGTCGACCGGTTGAGCCTCTTTTTCACAACCCTTTTTCGGCTGTTTGTGCGGGTGTGTGAGCGGCGCGGGCGAGGCGATGCCCGCCAAAAAACAGCGTGCAAACCCCAGGCGCCCAAATGCTACTCAATCACGGACACGGTCCCGCCGTCGCGGTTGCCGGGCTTTTTAGCCCAGTGACCGCGGCGGTATTGTTTTTCAATGAACTACTCTGGGACGAGCCCTGACTTGCCGGCGCTGAGCGGTATCAACCTCAGCAGGCGGTCTCTTGTGCTGGGTGGTCTGGCCCTCGGCACGACCTTTGCCTTGGCGGCCTGCGCTCCTTCGAAGCGATCGGCATCGTTGACCGGCGGCGCTGGCAACGGCGCCATCACGGGTGACGTTCCGGAACGTCCGACCTCGTTTCTTCGCACCTCGTGGTCAACGGACCCTTTTGCTGAGGGCTCTTACTCGTTCCTTGCCCCGAGCGACGTGGGGACGGATGCACGAATTTTGCTTGCCGCCCCCGTGGGCCCATTGCACTTCGCCGGCGAAAGCACATCATCCAGCGCTCCTGCCACAACTCACGGTGCTCTCGAGAGCGGGCGTCGCGCGGCGACCGAGATTGCCGACATCCCGGGCACGGTGCTGGTGATCGGTGCCGGATTTGCTGGCCTCGCCGCGGCCCGAGCCCTCGTCGATGCTGGGCGTGAAGTGATCGTGCTGGAGGCTCGCGACCGCACTGGTGGCCGCGCCCACACCGTGCCTTTCGGGGGAGCGCTGGCCGACCTCGGGCCGTCGTGGATTCACGGGGTCACCAACAACCCGATGGTGCAACTAGCGGCGGAGGGCGGCGTCGAGCCGATTGCTTTTGACTACGACAACGAGATTGGTGGCAGCGAGAAAGCATGGTTGTTCTTCGAGGAGCTGACGGAAAGCGCGTTAGATGCTGGTAACGCCGAGGCTCGCCCTCTCTCAGAGTTATTGCCCGACAGTGTGAATGTCACACAGCAATGGGCGCTCTCGGTCGAGGTGAGCAATGAGTATGGGACAGACGCGTCAGAACTCGCGATTGCCGCTCTCGACGAAGGCAAGGCGATTCGTGGCGGGGACGCGCTTCTCGACAAGGGCTACGGGGCAATCACCGATTATCTGGCTACCGGGCTTGATGTCCGTCTGGAATGGGTGGTTTCGGAAATTGAGTACGGCGACGATGGTGTCACCGTTTACTCTGTCGACGGCGCCCAGTTGCGGGCGAACCTCGCCGTGGTGACTCTGCCCGTTGGGGTGCTTCGGGCCGCGAACGTGGAGTTCACCCCGCCGCTCCCGAGCGACAAGGTGGACGCTCTCGCCGGGCTCGGCAGTGGTCTCCTCGACAAACTGTGGCTTGCCTTCGACGATGTGTTCTGGGACACAGAAGCTGACGTTATCAACTGGATCGACCCCCACAACCCGGGGCTCTGGCCCTTCTGGGTCAACGGCTACAAGGCCTTCGGCGTGCCCGTGCTTCTTGCGTTCAACGGCGGCGGCGTCGCGCGCGACCTTGCTGACTGGTCGGACGACGAGGTGGTCGCTAGCGCTATGGCAGCGCTGTCAGCGATGGCTGGTTGATGGCTTTCAGGCAGATGTGCATCGTGGGGCTGTGTGAATGCTTCGTTCGAGGACCTGAACCCAACGAATCAACGCCCCTTGGCGATCGCAATAATCTCGTCCATGTGCTTCTTGACGGCAAATTGCAGTCCAATCTTGTCAACCGAAAGTCGTGCAAAAAATTTTGATGCTAAGTGCCTGCCGCTCAACCAGAGGGATAGACCGTGGGATGCCCAGAGAACACTGTTCGCTGTGAGAACTTCGCTGGGGTACTGGAGCCCCAATTCCGCTCCGGGCGGGTTCGTCTCGTCGAAATCGATCGGGGTGGTCGAGCCGTTCCGGATGTCCAAAATGAGATATCCCAAAACGGCGGTTTGAAAGATGAGCCTTCGACGCATTTCGTCGCCGTGCGCGTCTTCAAGTAGTTGGTTTACCTTCTCGGACATTAGAGGGTAGTGAATCAGGAGCGATACGGGCCCCATTCGAGACGACCATTCGTTTTTTGCCTCGAGTAACGCGCGCAACCTCTTCTCTGCGTCGCCAGTTGTTTTCTTCAAAATGTCGAGAGGGTACTGCGACCAATCTCGATACGCCCAAATCGTTGCTTCGGCGATAAGGTGTTCTCGGCTCCCGAAGTGATAGGGAATCATCGATTGCTTGACGCCGAGGCGGTCGCACACGATTCGAGCGTTGAACTC
>JAEMRP010000171.1 GCA_016463265.1 Microbacteriaceae bacterium
CGAGAAGTACCTTCGCGCTGATGTTGCACGCGCGTTGAACCTTGTAAATGATCTGGGCCGCCGTTTCTTTCTTTGCACCGGCGTAGCTTTCGCAGAGAGGGTCCAGGCCATCGTCCTGAACCGACGTCGCCTCCCGCGTAAACGTTTCTTGCGTGTACACCGACAGACAGAGGTTGAGTGATCCACACTGTCTTACCTTTTTCGATAAAAACGTTTGTATCTCTTGCTCAGTCATTGCGGTTCGATCAAAGAATTGGGCATCCGAAATGATGTCGCCCGCTACGAAGTCGTTCCCCGAAAGTGTCAACGCGTTCGCCGAAGTGGGCACCAAGAACCCCGCAGCGACGGTGAATGTCGCTATGGCGGCGAGAACTCGTTTCCAGATATTGGACAAGACTTAAACCCCTTTACACAGTGTAATTCGAGTGTATGTTACGCAATAGCGAAATCAGCGGAAGCAGTGAGTCCGTCGTCACACCGAGCGAGTTGGTTAGCATGGAGTGCGTGAGTAGCCCCAGCCCTGCGACGAGCATCGGAATTGTGACAGTGTCATTCCGATCAAGCGACGCCATTCGTAACTTGTTGGCATCGATTCCCGGCTCAACTTCTCACCCCGTCGACATCGTCGTCGTCGATAACGTTCCCGGCGGTGACAAGGAACTTGTCGAAGCGTTGGTGGGTTCAACTGCACGCATCGTGCACCGACCCGACAATCCGGGTTACGGTGGCGGAATCAACGCCGGGGTCGCATCGCTCAATCCTGATATTGGCTGGATTTTCGTCGTCAACCCCGATGTCACCCTGGATTCGGGATCTCTCGACGAACTGGTGCGCGTCGGCCACCGAGAGCCAACCATCGGTGCACTGGGGCCGCGGATTCGCGATCCGAAGGGTACCGTCTATCCATCTGCACGCGCTATCCCGTCGCTGAGGCTCGGAGTCGGCCACGCGCTGTTGGGAGACCTCGCGCCGGCCAACCCGTGGACTCGCCATTACCACCAGTCCGCCGACTATGCCGTCGAGCGCGACGCAGGGTGGCTCAGTGGCGCGTGTATCCTCGTGCGGCGAACGGCATTTGACGCCGTTGGCGGTTTTGATGACGGATTCTTCATGTATTTCGAGGATGTAGACCTCGGTTTCCGACTGGGCCTCGGCGGTTGGCGCAACGTCTTTGTGCCGAGCGCAACGGTCGAGCACGAGGGCGGGCATTCGACCCGACAACACTCGACGTCCATGATCGCTGCGCATCACGCCAGTGCTCGTCGTTGGGTTGGCAAACGCTATTCGGGAATCGTGTGGTGGCCGGTTCGCCTCATCGTGATGGTCGGGCTACGAATACGCGAGTCGGCGAAAACGCGCCAACGCTAGCTGTCGAGAAGTCCCAAAAGATACGCTCCGTAGCCACTCTTTTCGAGAGGTCCCGCAAGCGTCGCAAGTTGGTCCGACGTGATCCACCCTTGTCGCCACGCGATTTCTTCCGGGCAGGCAATCTTTGAGCCGGTTCGACGTTCAACCGCGCGAACATACTCCGACGCGTCCATCATCGAATCTATCGTTCCCGTGTCAAACCACATCGTTCCCGCGTCGAGCACGCTGACGCGAAGGCGTCCGTCGCGCAAATAGTGATCGCTCACAGACGTGATTTCAAGTTCACCGCGCCGACTCGGCTTGATAGCCTTTGCCACATCAACGACATCGGGGCCATAAAAATAAACCCCGGGAATCGCGAATCGAGATTTTGGCTTCAGTGGTTTCTCTTCAATCGAGAGCGCGGTGCCATCGGCGCTGAATTCAATAACGCCGTATCGCTCGGGTTCGGTAACGGGGTACGCAAAAATGTGGCCGCCCTCGAAATTCGTAGTGTCGGGAAGTGCGCTCTCGAAATCAGACCCGTGAAAAATGTTGTCGCCAAGCGCTAACGCCACCGAATCGCCCGCGGTAAACGATTCGCCAATAATGAAGGCTTGCGCCAGTCCGTCGGGGCTCGGCTGAATCGCAAACTCGATTCGCATTCCCCACGCGGAGCCGTCACCAAGCAGAGCTCGAAACAAATCAGCGTGTTCGGGAGCAGTGATAATCAATACTTCGCGAACTCCGGCGGTCATCAATGTCGACAACGGGTAGTACACCATCGGTTTGTCATAAATCGGAATGAGCTGCTTGGAATTCCCGAGGGTAATCGGCCAGAGTCGAGAGCCTGTTCCTCCCGCCAAAACAATGCCCTTCATCGACCCTCCCATTTCGGCAGTGAACCCGCAGCGAGAGCCTCGGCGAGGGTAGGAGCCGAAAGATCTTTGTCGGACAACGCGAGCTCGATTCCGGCCGGGAAGGTAAGGGCAATGTCGCCATCGAGCGGATTAATGCCGTGTTCGCGTTCCGGACGGTGACTGTCCGTGACCAGGTACGTGACGGTCGTGAGGTCGTCTAGCGCGATAAAGGCATG
>JAEMRP010000172.1 GCA_016463265.1 Microbacteriaceae bacterium
GTTCAAGGACAAGTCCGCCAAACAGGGTTCCGATTCGGCCAGCGTCGGACTGTTCACCTATCCGATTCTGCAAGCCGCCGACATTCTCTTGTACGACGCCGTCGTCGTCCCCGTCGGTGAGGACCAGCGCCAACACGTTGAACTGACCCGCGACATCGCAGCCCGATTCAATTCGCGCTTTGGTGAAACGCTCATCGTCCCCGAGGTTCGAATCCTCAAGGAGTCAGCCAAGGTCTTTGACCTCCAGAACCCCGAATCCAAGATGTCCAAGTCGGGCGAGTCTCCCCAGGGAATCGTGTGGTTGCTCGATGAGCCGAATGTGACAGCGAAAAAGATTAAATCAGCGGTCACCGATGCAGATCGTGATATTGGTTTCGATCCGGCGGGAAAGCCGGGTGTGTCAAACCTCCTCGGAATCCTTTCCCTCTTGGGCGGATCGACGATCCCGTCGCTGGAAACCGAATTCGCCGGCAAGGGATACGGAGACCTCAAGGGTGCTGTCGCAGACGCCGTCGTCGCCGAGTTCGAGCCGATTCGACGTCGAACCCTCGAATTGCTCGCGGATCCAGCCGAGCTCGACCGCCTCCTCGCGGTCAACGCAGATCGGGCGAACGAGATCGCCCAAGCGACCCTTGCCCGCGTGTATGACGCGGTTGGGTTTCTGCCCCAATCCTGATTCTTGGCCGATTCTTGGATATTGCCGTGGCACGAAAGGCGCATCAGGGATACCATGGGAACAGAGCACGTGCTCCGGGGTCAGTGAAAATCTGAGCCGGCGGTCAAAGTCCGCGACCCGTATGGCCTCGGCCACGCGGTTGACCTGGTGAAACTCCGGGACCGACGGTTATAGTCCGGATGGGAGGATGCACGATGGGGTTCACCGAAAGCTGGTGAGCCTCGCGACGCGTTGTCGCATCCCCGGATTCCCTGCTCAGAAGGAGTCCTCATGCCCATCAGTACATACGATGACGCGATGCGCCGCGCACGCGAGCTCGCCGAACGCGGTCCCCGCACCGGCGAAAACCCCCAGGTTGGCTGTGTTCTTGTTGACGACGCGGGCACAATTGTGGCGGAAGGCTGGCACCGCGGTGCGGGCACCCTGCACGCCGAAGTTGACGCCCTGTCCAAGGTCGAGAGCGCCCGCGGACTCACAGCCGTCGTGACGTTAGAGCCGTGTAATCACATCGGTCGAACCGGTCCGTGCGCGCAGGCGCTCATCGAGGCTGGTGTGTCACGGGTGGTGTATTCACTCGACGACCCTGGTCAGAAATCCAGTGGTGGGGCGGACACTCTCCGTGCCGCCGGGATTGAGGTCGTGTCTGGCGTTCTATCAGGCGAGGGTTACCATCTCGTCGAACGGTGGCTAACGGCAAACCGCCTCGGTCGGCCATGGGTTACGGCCAAATGGGGATCGAGCCTCGACGGGAGAACGGCCGCAGCCGACGGCACCAGCCAGTGGATCACGTCCGCCGAGTCGCGCACCTATATTCATCTTTTGCGTTCACAGCACGACACCATCGCAATCGGCACGGGCACGGCAATTGCCGACAACCCGAGCCTCACCGCTCGAAACGCTGATGGCAACCTTTTCCCCAATCAACCGCTCGCCGTTGTGATTGGAGACACCCCACTTCCTGCCGGTTCCGGACTGTGGAGCCACCCGCGCGGAGTCTTGCAAGAATCGGGACCGCTCGTCGAAATTCTCGAGCGGCTTTACAACATCGGGATTCGCAGCCTTTTCCTCGAGGGCGGGCCACGCCTCATGAACTCGTTCATCCGCGAAGGTCTCGTCGACGAATACGTCGTGTGCCTCGCCCCAATCCTCCTCGGTGGTGACAAGACCGCCACCGGTGATCTCGGAATCGGAACGCTGGTAGACGCGCGCCGGCTCACGGTCACGAGCACCGAAGTCATGGGCGGAACCATCGTCGTCACGGCTCGAGAGGCTCACTAGTGTTCACGGGAATCATCGCCGAACTCGGCACCATCACCGCCGCCGAAAAGTCTGGTGATTCGGTTCGGGTCACCGTTCGAGCGCCCAAAGCCGTCGCCAAAGCGGGGCACGGGGATTCCATCGCCATCAGCGGGGTGTGCCTCACTGTTCTCGATCAAACCGACGACTCGTTCACCGCCGACGTGATGGGTCAAACTATCGCGATGTCTAATTCAGACCAGTGGCAGAGTGGCCGAACCGTCAACGTTGAATCCGCGATGGCGGCAGGAGAACAACTGGGTGGGCACATCGTCCAGGGACACGTCGACGGAACGTCCACGGTCATCGAGACGCGACAGTCTGGCGATTGGCGTGTCATCCGCTTCGCTCTCACTCGTGAACACGCACCGTTGATCGTGGACAAAGGATCAATCACGATCGACGGGGTCTCGCTGACCGTCTCGACCGTCGGCGACGATTGGTGTGAAGTGTCGCT
>JAEMRP010000173.1 GCA_016463265.1 Microbacteriaceae bacterium
TTGTTGGCGGGTCCTCCGGGATTGGGTAAGACGACGCTTGCCATGATCGTTGCGCATGAGTCGGGCTCGCCACTCCGCATGTCCAGCGGACCAACGATTACGCACACTGGCGATTTAGCAGCAGTGTTGTCATCGTTGATCGAGGGAGAGACCCTTTTCATTGATGAAATTCACCGTCTGCCCCGCGGAGTCGAAGAAATGTTGTACATCGCGATGGAGGATTTTCGAATCGACATCATGGTGGGTAAGGGGCCAGGGGCAACGACAGTCCCTCTGCAGATCGCGCCTTTCACGCTGGTGGGAGCTACGACTCGTTCTGGACTTCTGCCGGCGCCGCTTCGCGATCGGTTCGGATACACGGCGCACCTTGAGTACTACGAGGTTGGCGAAATCGAATTCGTGATTCGTCGAAGTGCGAGATTGCTGGGAATCGAACTCGACGCCAGCGCGGTCAACGAACTCGCGCGACGGTCCCGCGGGACTCCCAGAATCGCGAATCGGCTGCTGCGCCGGGTCCGCGACTACCTCGTGGTTCACGATTCAGCTGGTTCGCGCGATGCGGTGAACGCTGCGCTGACCGTTTTTGACATAGATGACCACGGTTTGGATCGACTTGACAGGGCGGTATTGACCACATTAATTGACTCGTTTCGCGGCGGTCCTGCGGGAATCACGACTCTCGCCTCGGCCGTCGGCGAAGAACGCGACACTCTCGAATCAGTCGTCGAGCCGTACCTGGTTCGGGTTGGACTTATCGCTCGAACTCCACGCGGGCGAGTCGCTACCCCCGCGGCGTGGACATTGCTCGGAAAGGAGCGACCGAGCGGTCTATGATGGAAACGTTGTGTTCCTAGAGCCCAGAAAGGACGGTCACTGCCCATGGATCCGTTTACCCTCATGATGGTCGCCGTTCTGGCGCTCATGGTTGTGTTCATGATTCGTAATTCTCGCAAGCAAAAAGCGGATCGCGAAGCTCTCATGGCCAAGGTTGTCAAGGGCGCGAATGTCATGACGACGTCCGGCATTTTCGGAACGATTCTTTCGATTGACGTTGAAGACAACGAGATTCTTTTGGAGACCACTCCGGGAACCAAAATTCGCATTCATCGACAGGCCGTGACGACTGTTGTCGAGAAGCCGGCTTCCGTTGTGGCCGCCAAAACTGCTGTAGCGAAGCCTGCGGCAAAGAAGCCCGCGGCGACAAAGCCCTCGACAAAGTAATTCACCGGTAGATCGTGGCAACAACGAGTACTTCTTCGCGAGCGCGTCGTGCGCTCGTCTGGCTTGCTGTGATTTTTGCGGCATTCGGCGCAATGATTGCGTCGGGTGTTGCTTTCGACAAGGCTGGGTGGACCCCGAAGCTCGCGTTGGACCTCGAGGGCGGAACGCAAATCATCCTGAACCCGCAAATTGCGGTCGGCACGACAGTGACAGAAGAAGAACTTGCCCAAGCGGTCGGTATCATCCGTCAGCGGGTGGACGCCACGGGTGTCAGTGAAGCAGAGGTGACTACTCAGGGGGGCACCAACATTGTCGTCTCGATCCCCGGGACTCCCGACCAGGCGACGTTGGATCGAATTCGCTCATCCGCGAAACTGGAATTCCGTCCCGTTCTGATTACCGACGTGTCCGACGTGGTGAGTCAGGTCGCCGCAAATGTCGCGGAGGCGTTGGCAGAAGACCCCAAGGCGGATCTCAGCGGTCTCGGAACAGCGGAGACCCCGGTTTTTTGGGCGGAACCTGCCGGTGACCCCATCAACTTCAGTGACCTGAACTGGGTGACACCCGAGATCTACCAGGCCTATTTGACGACTCCGTGCGATGTGTTGGATGCGTCCGGTGCTAACACTGCCGACCCGACGCAAACACTCACGGTCTGTGCCGACGACCAGTCCTACAAATACATTCTCGGGCCGGTCGAAGTTGACGGTGCAATGGTGTCCGACGCCTCGGCGAACTACATTCCTGGAGCAAACGGTGTGCAGACAAACGAGTGGGGCGTTTACCTGACGTTCAATGCGGCGGGGACACTCGCATTCGCCGATGTCACCTCGCGTTTGACGACGCTCCAGGGTGCGCAGAACCAATTCGCCATCGTGCTCGACGGCAAGGTCATCTCGGCACCCCGCACGCTCGCGGCGATTCCCGACGGAAAGCCCGTAATCTCTGGCTCGTTCACCGAGCTTTCGTCGAAAGCGCTGGCGGATCAATTAAAATTCGGAGCATTGCCCATCGGGTTTGAGGTGCAGTCGAGCGACACGGTCACCCCGACGCTGGGTATTGCGCAATTGGAGAGCGGTCTGCTTGCCGGTGCAATCGGACTTCTTCTCGTCGTGATTTATGCAATTTTCCAGTACCGCGCATTGTCTATCGTGACAATCAGCTCGCTCGGAATCGCGGCGGCTCTGACGTACGTCGTGATTAC
>JAEMRP010000174.1 GCA_016463265.1 Microbacteriaceae bacterium
AGCTCAACTTGCTCTGCGTCATGAACGTTGAGCGAATCCCCGTAATAGGTTCCGAGAGCGCCAACCGCGCTAGACAAAACACTCATCGGATGCGCGTTGTGCGGCAGGGCGTCGAAGAATCGCTTCAGGTCTTCGTGCAACAGCGTGTGGTGTCGAATCTCGTCATCAAATTGTGCGAGTTCCGCGGGGGTTGGCAATTCCCCATAAATGAGGAGGTACGCGACCTCAATAAAGGTCGAGTTCTTGGCGACATCTTCGATGTCATAGCCGCGATAGCGCAGGATTCCTTTGTCGCCATCGATAAAAGTTATCGCGCTTTCGGTTGGTGCCGTGTTGACAAATCCACGGTCAAACGTGTTCAGCCCAGTTTTCTTGTGCAGTGACGCGATGTCGATGGCGTTCGGACCCTCGACGGAACCAACAATGGGGAACTCGGCCGAGCCGCCCGGGTATTCCAAGCGTGCGGTGGGTTTTTTCTCGTCGGTCACGGGCTCTCCTCGCAGACGTTCATGCTGGTGCCTAGCCTAGAACACGCCAGCGACGGCAAAGACCCGCATCGTGTGGCAGCAGAATTAGCCCTGCGGGGGTAAGGCGACGATGATCTCGTGGTCACCGGGAATCGGCCCGCTCTTGGACGCTCCGCCGGGACTCCCGATTTCCTTAAAGAAATCGACGTTGGCGCGATAGTAGTCGCTCCACTTTTCAGGCAGGTCGTCTTCGTAGTAGATCGCTTCGACCGGGCAAACGGGCTCGCACGCACCACAGTCAACACACTCGTCGGGGTGAATGTACAGCATGCGATCGCCCTCATATATACAGTCCACGGGACATTCGTCGATGCATGCGCGATCCTTCAGATCGACACACGGAAGTGCGATTACATACGTCATGCGGTACCTCCCACCACTCGTCTCAATTCTACCGAGCGCTCCCGCTCGGAATGTGCGGCCAGGCGCTGGCGAGTCCACACAACAGCGATGCACCGATCACCCAGACGTTGCCCGCATCGTTTGCCGCGATGAGGACGCTCCCACCGGTCGAGCGTTGAGCCAAAATCAGAACCGTCACGAGGACGCCGAGGGAACCCGCGATCGTGATGATTCGGTCGTCCGTCAGTAGCCGTAGCGACACGAGGAATGCGGCGACGACCAGGAGCCCAGCGGTCAGCACCCATGGGAACGACTCACCGTGTACGACTGTCACCACCACTGCAATGATGGCTCCGCCTAGAAAGGACTGGATTACTCGGGCAATGCGATTAGCCATCGAGGCGATACATCCAACCGTGGGTGTCCTCACGACGCCCGTACTGGATGTCAGCGAGTTCCGCGCGAAGTGACAGCGTCAGCTCGCCGGCGGCCGCGCCGGCGGAACCAATCGTGAAGTCTCGTGCCTTAATCTGACCAATCGGGGTTACCATTGCGGCTGTCCCACACGCAAATGCCTCGACAATCTCGCCGCTGTCGACGCCGTCGCGCCATTCCTGAATAGTGACGGGCCTGCGCGTGACTTTGTGCCCACGTTCTTCTGCGAGTGTCAATACCGAGTCTCGAGTGATCCCGGGAAGGATTGAATCCGACAGCGGCGTGACGAGTGAACCGTCTTTATACACAAGTACGA
Source organism: Microbacteriaceae bacterium (assembly GCA_016463265.1). GTDB lineage: Bacteria > Actinomycetota > Actinomycetes > Actinomycetales > Microbacteriaceae > MWH-TA3. The sequence continues at coordinate 1,621 of JAEMRP010000174.1, forward strand.
CGTTCATGCCGCCGAGCTCCTCGATGTAGGAATTTGTTGTCGAATCGAGGAAGAGGACCTGCTGACAACCGTTGTCGTAGGCCTCGTTCTGAGCGACAAGCGAGGCCGCATAGTTCCCGCCGGTTTTTGCAGAGCCCGTTCCCCCCTTGCCAGCGCGAGAGTAGTTCTCGGACAGCCAAATGTCGACCGGCGCTACGCCACCCTTAAAGTAGGGTCCCGCGGGACCTGCGATGACATAGAACGCGATCTTCTTTGCCGGGCGAACGCCGAGGAATGCTTCCTTGCCGAACATGAATGGGCGCAAGTAGAGGCTGGTGTCTGGTTCCGACGGAACCCAATCCCCGTCGACCGAGATAAGCGCCCTGAGGCTCTCGAGGAAGTATTCAACCGGGAGCTCGGGCAACGCCATGCGCGCGGCACTCGCCTGGAAGCGACGTGCATTCGCATCGGGGCGGAATGTCCAGATGCTGCCGTCCGAGTGGCGGTAAGCCTTGAGTCCTTCGAAGATTTCCTGACCATAGTGCAAAACCGCAGCGGCCGGGTCGAGTTCAATCGGGCCATACGGCTGAATGCGTGGCCGGTGCCACCCGCCGTTTTCACTCCAGCAAATATCGACCATGTGATCGGTCATAAAGTCACAAAAACCGGGGTTCGCGAGAATCGCGTCGCGCTCGGCAACACCCTTGGCCTGAAGGTTGAGATGGCGGTGAAATTCCAGCGAAGTCATGGAATCCACACTCCCAATTCCACATCCGACGCTGTACGCCGAGACGCGGGCGGCGATAGCGTCACCG
>JAEMRP010000175.1 GCA_016463265.1 Microbacteriaceae bacterium
GGCTCACCTCGCGAATAGCAAAATCAGTCATCGCCAAAGACCGCCCATGCGATTGAACTGACAACGATGACTCCGAGGATTCCTGCACCGATTAACCATGGCACGGGGTTTGCTTGATACGAACCCGCGAGACGTTCGCTCAGTACCTTGCGTTGTTCCGTCAGGTCGAGTTTGTGCTCGAGCTCGGAAACCGACTTCTGAAACTGTTCGCGTCGTGCCGCGATGTCCGCTGCGATTTTCTGTCGCTCACTTGCCACTGGTTGTCCCCTTCCCCAAGTTTCGGAAATCTTTCGCAATCTGGTCTACCGATTCGAAAGGGGTAAAGCCCTTGCGAATTGACGCGACACCGAGTGCGATAAATGCAATGCCCCCGACCAGTGCTCCCGCCCCGACCGTGAGGGCGGCAGCCCATGCCGGCATGAACTCCGCCAAGCCGAGAATGAGGGCTACCACAAGCATCGTCAGGAACATGGACACCAGTGTCACCCCCAGGGTCACCCAGCCGATGCCGATTCCGGCAGCGCGTAACTTGCCCGCAAATTCAGATTGCAGCAAGCGGATTTCAGCCCGAACCAGATCACTGAGCTCGCGGGGTAAATCAGCTACCAACCGAAAAAAGCCCCGCGTTTTCGAGTCTTTCGCCATAAGCGGTTACTTCTTCGCGGTATTGGTGGGTGCTGATGGGGTCGTCTTCTTTGACGCGGGCTTGGCCGCCGGCTTTCGTGCCGGAGTTGCGGATTTTGCGGGGGCCTTGCCAGATCGGGCGGCTTCGACGCGCTGTGCAATTTTTCTGACGTTCTCCGTCACCGCCGACGCAACCTCGGGAGCGTTCTCTTTGACGAACTCGGTCGCGGCGTTCACTTGCTCTTGCACTCGAGGGTCGTTCCAGACCTTGAGTGCGGCGCTCTTCATCTGGTTGTAGCGAGCACGTCCGTCGCGAGTGCCGAGGACGTAGCCAATACCGAGACCAAGTACCAAAAGAATCTTTCCACGCACTACGAACCTCCTAATATGCCTGTGAGACTAAATAGCCTAACCCCGATTAGAGACAGCGAAAACCGAATGACTGCCGTGTTTCTGCGGAGAGACCCGAGTGTTACCAAATCGTCACGCGCTCGGCTGGGTCGAGCCACATCGGATCAGCGGACGTCACACCGAAGGTCTCGTGGAAGACGTCCAGATTTCTGACGATCTGATTGCAGCGGAACTCGGGCGGAGAGTGGGGGTCGATTGCGAGAAGCCTCAGGGCCTCTTCGTCGCGTGCGGATTGCCGCCACGCCTGAGCCCACGACAAGAAGAATCGTTCCGCGCCGGTCATTCCGTCGACAACGGGTGGCTCGTCGCCGTTCAACGCCAGAAGGTACGACTTCCAGGCGATGCTCAGCCCGCCGAGGTCTCCGATGTTTTCGCCGATTGTTAACTCTCCGTTGACCGTGTGACCCGGGAGTGCCCTAGGTTCGAGGGCGTTGTATTGGTCGATAAGCGCCTTGGTGCGTTCCGTGAAACGCTCGCGGTCAACGTCGCTCCACCAGTTTGACAATCGCCCGTCACCGTCGAACTCGCTTCCCTGATCATCGAAACCGTGACCGAGTTCGTGCCCGATGACCGCACCGATCGCGCCATAGTTCGCCGCGGCGTCGCGCTCGGCGACGAAGAACGGATACTGGAGAATTGCCGCCGGGAAGACAATTTCGTTGAAGCCCGGGTTGTAATACGCGTTCACCGTCTGTGGCAACATGAACCATTCGTCGCGATCGAGCGGCTTTCCAATCTTGCCCAATTCGCGCGCAAACTCGAATCGCGCGATGGTGAACATGTTTCCAACGAGGTCGTCCACCGTCACCTGAACAGAGGAATAATCGCGCCAGCGAACCGGATAGCCAATCTTGGGGGTGAACTTGTCGAGCTTCTCGAGTGCACGCGTTTTCGTCTCGTCACTCATCCATTCGAGATTCGAAATCGACTGGCGGTAAGCCTCAATCAGATTCGCGATGAGCAGGTCCATTTGGGTCTTCGCCGCGGGCGGAAAGTGTCGCTCGACATAGATCTTGCCGACCGCTTCGCCGAGTCCACCTTCAACAAATCCCACGCCGCGCTTCCAGCGGTCCCGTAGCTGGGGAGTGCCCGACAGGGTCGTGCCGTAGAACGCAAAGTTCTCGTCGACAAAATCTGCGGAGAGGTACGGAGCAAGTCCGTGGATGACCTTCCAGCGCAACCAATCGGCGAGCGATTCGAGGTCCGACGACTCGAGGATTGCGCGAGCACCTTCAACAAAAGAAGGCTCACGGACCACAACTTCGGTAAAGACGTTGTCCGCGACTCCGAAGGCGTCGCGCCAGGGCGCAGCCATCGACCCGAGGGACGTCGCGAACTCATCCCAGCCCACCAG
>JAEMRP010000176.1 GCA_016463265.1 Microbacteriaceae bacterium
ACGCACCGGACAAGAAGCCACAACTGTCGCACCTTCGAGAGTCCGGATCGCTCGAACAAGACGCCGACATTGTGCTTCTCTTACACCGCGAGCGTTTTGCGGAACAAGGCGAAAACCGCAACGATGCGGAGATTCACATCGCGAAGCACCGCAACGGTGAGATGCGCGTGCTATCTGTTCTGTTTGAAGGCCACTATTCGCGTTTCAGCGATATGGCAAAGATTTAGTCGGAGAAACCTCAATTCGCAATCCCGTAGTCTTGACACATGGCAGATGCTGGAAAACCGTTCGTGATTGTCGCTAGGGTCCGTGCCGCTATTCAGCCGTTTGCGCGATACGCCGCCGCCCTCATTGCGGGAGTGGCCATTACGCTCACCGACGATCACTCGACCTATACAGGCCTTGAGTGGCTCACGTTTGTCGTCGTGGTTTCTCTGTTTTCCCGAGGTGGGCCGGCCACTGTGATGAACGCCGTCGCGTGGTGGTCGACGCTGGTTGTCGCCGCGCTGACCTTGCTGGGACTAATCGCAAGCCGGATGTCTCCCACCACCGCGCTGTCGTTGACGATTGCTCTTGTGGCTTTTGAGACCTCTAGAGCCTTTACCCGAAGCGACCGAATCTGGCTCTGGTCAACCGGTGTACTGGCTGGGGGGCTCTCGATTCTGTACTTCACCATCGATGCCGACGACAGGACGGCCGCCGGATTGACGGGTGGTTGGGCGATTATCGCGGGCATTTTTGGATTGATCGGCGCAATCGATTCTCGGGTGAAGACCCGGCGATCGGCCCACAAGCCCGCAGCGTCGAAATCAACAACGATGAAAGCGAAGGTGAAATCCCGTGGCACGAAGCGATAAAACTCGACCGGCCGAACTTGTCGGACTGGCGTCCGTGGCCGGACTATTCATCGGAGGCATCGTCTTGATGGTGACGCGAGACTTTGCCCTTGCGGCAATCGCGGGCGGCGGGGGATTCGTCGTCACCATCATCAGTCTTGCGATGATGGTCCTCGCGATGAGCCCACAGTTACCAAAGTCGGACAACAACCCGCACGATTAGTCAAGGTAATTGACCAATTTTGACGCGAGTCCGACGTAGGTTGCCGGTGTGAGTTCGAGTAGTCGCGCTTTCCCCGTCGCCGACATCTCGAGACCGTCGATGAACGTCCGCAGATTCTCGGCGGTCAAACGCTTTCCCCGCGTGAGGTCTTTCAGTAATTCGTAGGGATTCTCGATTGTCGTCGTCCCAGCTGCTCGTTCGGCACGCAGCAGCGTTTGGATCGCCTCACCGAGGACCTCAAGGTTGGTCTCTACATCGTCGAGCAACGCCGCGCGATCGACGGTGATGTCGTCCAGCCCCGCGTTGATGTTCGAAATGGCGAGCAGTGAGTGGCCGAGCGCGACACCAAGGTTTCGCTGGGTGGTCGAGTCGGTAAGGTCGCGTTGAAGTCGTGACGTCACGAGCGTCGCGCCAAGAGCATCGCCCAACGCGGACGCAATCTCGAGGTTCGCCTCGGCGTTCTCGAAACGGATGGGGTTGACCTTGTGGGGCATCGTCGACGAACCCGTCGCCCCCTTTACCGGGATCTGTGTGAGGTACCCCTGTGAAATGTAGGTCCACACGTCCGTGCACAGGTTGTGTAGCACACGGTTGACGTGACTGATCCGAGCGAGGAGTGCCGCCTGGCTGTCGTGCGATTCGATTTGGGTAGTCAACGGGTTCCACTCGAGCCCGACGGATTCGACGAATTCCCGCGACACACGGATCCAGTCGACCTCGGGTGCTGCGACGACGTGAGCAGAGAAGGTTCCGGTCGCTCCCGAGAACTTGCCTGCCAGTTGAACCGCGTCGACGTCAGCCAGGAGCTTGGTGAGTCGATGAACAAAAACCGCTATTTCCTTGCCAAACGTCGTCGGCGTAGCGGCCTGCCCGTGGGTGCGAGACAACATGGGCGTGTCTCGTTCGGACGTCGCGAGAGCCGTCAATTTCTGGACCACAACACCCATAGCGGGGCGCCACACCTCGCGAACCGTTGCCCCCAGGGTAATTCCATAGGACAGATTGTTGATGTCTTCGCTTGTACACGCGAAGTGTGTTAGCTCGGCGATGCGTGACAAGCCGAGACGTTCGAGGTGTTCACGAACGAGATATTCCACCGCCTTGACGTCGTGCCTTGTCTTTGCCTCGAATTCGGCGATCCGAGCGACGTCGGCATCACCGAAGTTCGTCGCAACCTCACGCAAGGCAAGACGCTCATCGGCGCTCAGTTCCGCGCCAAAAAGGCCTTCATCTGCGAGGCGGATCAGCCACTCGATTTCTACATGAACCCGCGCACGGTTGAGTCCCGCTTCGGACAGATGTTGACCAATCTCGG
>JAEMRP010000177.1 GCA_016463265.1 Microbacteriaceae bacterium
AAGATCAAGACGTGCATGGTCTCGTCAGTCTATTCTTTCGGTTCGCTTCGGTCAGATGGGGCTGACAACCATTGCCCGATAACGCCGCGTCTAACGGCGAAACATGGCACGATGAATTATCCGGACAAGAGGAAAACGATGACAAACGGGATACCCACCATCCACGAAGCCGATGCCGCGTCGATAACGCTGCCCACCGCATCGCTTAAGCCCACCAGCTTGACCGGGCAAACCGAATCATCTCTCACGCTGTGGGAATCGCCCGATGGGCACGCCCAGTTGGGCGTGTGGGAGTGCTCCCCCGGCACGTTCACGGCACGGCGCGACGGCTACGACGAGATAGCTCACATCGTGTTTGGTAAAACCACCGTGACCAGCGAAGCCGGCGACATCAGCGAACTGGGGCCTGGAAGCGTGTTCGTCACACCCGCAGGGTGGTCGGGGACGTGGACGATTCACGAAACCGTTCGCAAGACGTACGTGGTGCGAACGATTCCTTAGAACCGATCAATGCGCCAGGCTGTGGAACCCGCCACCCTATCCTTCGGTGAGCGAACGACGGCGAACTCCCTGCATCGCCAGCACCGCGCCAGCGATCACGAAACCCAGACCTCCAATCGCTATGCCCCACATCGAGGAGGCTGGCCCGGTCGCGGCGAGAGACTCTGTGGTCGCAGATCCCGAACCTCCCGAGCCACCCGAGTCGGAAGCAAATGAGAACCCTCGGAAGTCGATATCAAAATGTCCGCTACCAGTGCCGTAGGAGCCGAGTTGGAGAGACAGCGAACTCACCGAGGCGTAGGTGACCTCGACGACGTGCTTGTCGGTTTCGACGGCTCCGTCACCGCTACTTGAAAGGCCCGTGGCGTGGAACCGCTTGGCTGTCCCCATGCCTGTCAAGGTGACCGACGTGCCATTTGCGGTGAAAGTGCCGTCGCCGTATTCCTGCAGGTCGTCGGAAGCACGGCCATCGGCGAGAAGGGTTGAAGTGAAATTGTCGACCTCGAGGTATTGATCGTTGTCGATATCTTCGACGTTCATTTTGAGGTTAGTCAAAATTGCCGGAGTCGAGGTCCCCCCAAGAAAGAAGGCAATACCTAAAACGAAATAGGCCTCTTCCTCAAGGCCAGAGGTCGAGTCATTGTCAAAACTGATTTCGATTAAGCGGGCTTCTTCAATGTCTGTCGGGTCGCACTTGTCGAGACGGTCCAGAGCGGCTTCGGTGGAGCCACTGAAAGTTTGCTCCTCCATTCCCGAAATTGCCGTGAGCGTGACCGTGGCGTCAATGACTTGACCGCCGATGGTAGCGACGTTCGTATAGGTGAGGCTGTCCGTGGCCTTCAAGAAATTAACCTCATCGGTCTCGGCGTCAGGAAAGAGGGTGACGTCGTTGCCATAGCCGGTTGTACACGGAGTCGTTACGCGCGTGTCAAAAGAAAGACCGTCCTCAGGGACTGGGTATGGCCCAATCGCGAAAGCCGAATTTGCTCCCGCCGTGGACAGCCCTGTCACGAGGAAAGCGGAAAGTAGAAATCGAAGGATTTGTCGCATTCTCTGATCTTACGCAACCGAACCGTTCGGACGCAGCTTTTCTTGTTGATCGAGCAAAGAGTTGCCAGCGTGACAAAAAGGTCGTTGGTCCCGCAGAATGCTCGGACGGGCATCAGAAAGCGCAGCAACGCAATTGGCCGGTAGGGCGAGCGGGGCTTGAACCCGCGACCGACGGATTATGAGTCCGCTGCTCTAACCAGCTGAGCTATCGCCCCGAGAACCCCAGCCTACCGAGCGCGATTACGCACCGCGGTAAATCTGCTCGAACCGGTCCAGTGTTGTCGAAATGTCGTGGTCCGCGACGATCGCGAGAGACTCGCGTTGGTAGGCGCGGTACTCACGGTCGGAACTGTCGAGAATCCGGGCGATTGAGTCGGCGAGGCCCGAAATGTCACGAGTCTCGTAAAGATAACCGTTGTGGCCGTCGTGCACGAGGTGCGGCAGTGCCATCGCGTTCGCCGCAACTATCGGCAGGCCGCTCGCCATCGCCTCCATCGTCGCGATAGATTGCAGTTCGGCAATCGACGGCATCACGAACACAGCGGCGTCAGACAACAAAGTTCGCAACGTGTCGTCGTCGACGTGGCCCAGGAACGCGACACGATCCGCGATTCCGTTGTCACGCGCGATCTTTTCGAGCCGCCCCTGGTCGTCGCCAGATCCCGCGATGACGACACGCAGAGTACCTTTCGGGAACCGCGCAAGGGCAAACAACAATTCTTCAATTCGCTTTTCCTGCTGCACTCGGCCGAGGAACATCGCGTAGGGGTCTTTCCGCTTGCCCAAAATCGGGCGATAGTTCGAGATATCGAGCC
>JAEMRP010000178.1:0-1002 GCA_016463265.1 Microbacteriaceae bacterium
GTGACAATGTCCCCCTCCGTGATGGCGCCTTGAACGATGAGCGCGGGCGTGAGGAGAAAATCGACGTTCTCGCGCATCTCGAGGGATAGCATCGACGGGCCGACGAATGTACCGGAGGCTATTTCACCGGCAAGGCCGACGCGATTGACCGGAAGGGCCCGAGCATCGATCGACTGACCCCCACCCGACGGAACTGCGACCTTCCCAGGAGGGCGCTCAGCCGAAAACACGAAAACGAGAACGTTCGCGATGACGAACACACTCACGACGCTGATCCATGGCAAGTGTTTCCGGAACAGGCTCATGCCGATCCCTCAAGATTTCGTTTATCGTTCAATTTGCGATGGCGTCTCTCCGTCGCGGGATCACCCCGCTGAAGAGCCACGGACCTCCGTCAGCCGAAGTTCCAGCCCAGATCATCACCACTGCCCGGAGCGATCAACCATCATCGAAGCATCGACCTGTCATGCAGGCAGCTTGCGACGGCGCCACCACACTACCGCGGCCAGCAGGGCGACGATCGCGGTGTTCACTGCGACAAACATCAACCTGCGGTGATCAGGCGATCCGATGGAAGACGGTTGCGCTTGCGACTGCGGCAGGCGGGCGACCACTTCGGCGAAATCACGTCGCCTCTCCTCAGCCCAGCGATCTTGACTCGCCTTGTCGAGAGCCAAGAGCTCGTCGTTTCCTGTCCTTATGGCGACTGTGTCGATCATCGACTCGAGAACTTTGGTGTGTTCGCGAAACTCAGCCGCCACGGCAGGGGGAATCGTATCGCCGTAGGCCTTGGCGAGGATTGCTTGAGGCAAATCGTTTGAACGCCACCCGAAAGCCATGTGCGTGATCAATTCGGTTCGAAGCCCCCCAATGAGCCGTGATGTCTCAAGGTCATCACCGGCGGCCCTCGCGGCGAGGAGGGACTCCGCAATTTCGCCGTGGATCGGAATCGTCCGCGTGGGATGAAAAGCCTCGGCCGCAGCCTGAACATCACGACCACGG
>JAEMRP010000178.1:1012-2364 GCA_016463265.1 Microbacteriaceae bacterium
CGCGCTCATCAGAACGTCGTCGATCACGGACTCCGTCAGGGTGTCGATATCATCCGAAGAAAGGCCCGGCGATTGACCGTCGGTCGACGTGCAGGCCTCTGCGACGTATGCCCGGATGCGGGTGCCGAGTGCATCGGAGACTAACTCGCGAAACTCGCGGAGTTGGCTGTCGATAACCAGAGCCGCATCTGGAGGAGTGTGCCTCGGCGGGACCACGAAGAGCGGCGCGATCATCTGCATGATGCCCCACGTATGACCGCGAGTCGTCGCTTCGGTACGCCCCTCTGGTCCAGGGAAACTTCGCGCCCAGTCTTCAACGGCTGCCAGCAATCGATCGCGTCGCCACTTGGACATGCCGTCGCACGACACGATCGCCCGTTGCGACTTTTCGACCTCCGCAATTCTCGCGATCAAAAACTCGGCGTCAGCTTCTGGAATGCCATTTAAACCAGCCACTCGACGGACCTCGTCATCCGTCTTTGGGCATGCAAACAAGCAAGCCGTTGACGCCAACAAGAGCGTGGCACAAAGTCCCGTGCGGGCGACCCCTTGAAGGCAGCGGTCAAATCTCTGTCGGACCGTGCAGGACCTCAAGCGAAACATCGGATACCTCTGCTTCAATGGAAAGGAAACCGTCCGCTGAGCTTGGGACCGTCCATCCGGGCGTCGCAAAGGCCGATATGCTAGCTGCCGCGTCACATTGCCAACGAAAGGTAAAGTTCGGGACAAAAGTCGAAGTGTCCGGAACATTATAGAAATACTCGTAATTCTTTGGCCCTTGGTCATATCTTCCAACCTCCGAAGTGACCCAATTGCCTCCGACTCCAACCCCTCCCGGACCAGTAATCGTGAATCCGCACTCCTTACTCGACTTCGTGTCGCAACCTACGCTCAAATCAGAAATATTGTAGTTCGCTGGCGGTCCCATCGCGCATGCTACATTCGCCGACCCGCCCCCAACCACGCTCGCAGTTCGACCGCTGGCTTTGCACATTGCCGAGACGGAAAACCTCATTTTAGCATAGGCTCTATAAATCCCTACTGTCTTTCCCTGTGCGTGTGAAGGCAATCCGTGAATCTTTGAAATCTCGCCATTTGCTCGAGCCTGCACGGGCTCAGCCCGGGCTTTAGTTTCTCCAAACCAGTTTGACTTGGTATCCACGGAGGCCGAGCTGACAACACGACTAAGCCCACCAAGCTTTCCGGCTCGTGCGAAACTCCTTGAAGTCCACGAGTGCGATGAATTTTCACGCCAGTCCGATGTCATAGCTTTCCGTTTCTCAGGAGAGGGCGACGCACGAAATTTCCCTTCTCCTGCCGCCCACTCTCCAGCGACGGCGAGCGGGTGAAGG
>JAEMRP010000179.1 GCA_016463265.1 Microbacteriaceae bacterium
TCTCAATGGGCGGTTGTCGACGCTGCCGGTGTCATCATCGACACGGGGATGGAAAGGCCCTTGGGAATTCCCGAATTGTTGGGGGAGTCCACCTCTGACACGGCATTTAGCGCGATGGCGGAGACGCTCGTTGCCTTGCCGAGTAGCGTCCTCGCAAATGTCGCATCGATGTCGGCGCAGACGCGTGACAGCGTTCGGTTTACTCTGCGCGGGGTTGGGCACGAAATTGTATGGGGCTCCCCTGACAATTCCGCGCTGAAACTCGTAGTGATGAATCGCGCGATTCGAGTCGCCGATCGTTCGAATGGTGTTTTCGAAATCGATGTCTCTGCCCCGGACAACATCGTTTTGCGGCGATTGCGCTGAATTGCGACACGCCGACGTAGTTGGCGGCTTCTGTGTACCGTCGTGACTACCGTGTGGGTGCCTGAGAGGGTGGTAAAAGTCTCGACTTCAAGTTGAGCCTGAACGTTGGAGGAACCCATGGCATCCGCAAGCAATAATTATCTCGCCGTCATTAAAGTTGTCGGCGTAGGTGGCGGTGGTGTCAATGCTGTCAATCGAATGATTGACGCCAAAATCAAGGGCGTCGAATACGTCGCGGTAAACACCGATGCCCAAGCTCTTCTGCTCAGCGACGCCGACGTCAAACTCGACGTTGGACGGCAACTAACGCGTGGTCTCGGTGCTGGCGCCGACCCCGAAATCGGTCGTCGTGCTGCGGAAGACCACGCAACCGAAATTGAAGAAAGCCTCGCCGGTGCGGACCTCGTTTTCGTCACAGCAGGCGAAGGTGGCGGAACCGGAACCGGCGGTGCGCCCGTTGTCGCGCGAATTGCGAAATCGATAGGTGCACTCACCATAGGTGTTGTCACTACGCCCTTTGGCTTCGAGGCGCGTCGTCGCCGTGAACAGGCCGAAGCGGGAGTTGAACGCCTTCGGGCAGAGGTCGACACGCTGATAGTCGTCCCCAACGACCGACTTCTTCAACTCGCTGACCCGACGATTTCGGTCACCGAGGCTTTTGCTATCGCAGACGAGGTCCTCCTCGCCGGAGTCCAGGGCATCACCAACCTCATCACGAACCCCGGGCTCATCAATCTTGACTTCGCAGATGTGCGTAGCGTCATGCACGGCGCGGGAACGTCCCTCATGGGTATCGGAAGCGCACGGGGTGCCGAGCGAGCGATCAAGGCAACCGAAATGGCGATTGCGTCTCCTATGCTCGACCAGACGATCAACGGCGCACACGGCGTGCTGTTGTCTTTCCAGGCCGGCTCCAACCTGTCCATTATGGAGGTCAACGAAGCGGCGACTCTGATTTCGGGTGTCATCCACCCCGAAGCCAACTTCATCTGGGGAATGGGAATTGACGACACACTCGGAGACGAGGTGCGCGTGACGGTGATCGCTGCCGGATTCGACGAGAGAGACACCGTGCGCTCCGACCGAATTGGCAGCGTCGCGTCGTTCCAAACAATCGATGAAGAACTGCAGCACAGCGAATTCGGGCGGTCTGTAAAGACGACCGATATTCCGGTTTTGACCGACCAGTTTGCTGATTCAGACGCCTACGACCTTCCCGAATTTCTGCAGTAGCCCGTTGTGCCGTCCGTAACCGAACGATGGCACTCAGTGTTCGCTGAAGTAGCTGAGGAATGTGCAAAGTGGGGTCGTGATGTTGCCGACATAACCCTTGTTGTCGTCACGAAGTTCCACCCGGTGTCGGTCATCGAGGAACTTCTCGATGCTGGCGCTCGCCACTTCGGCGAGAGTCGACACCAGGATGCTGCGCCGAAAGCCGATGCACTCGCGGATCGAGACCTCACGTGGCACTTTGTTGGGCAAATCCAGTCCAATAAGGCTCGGGCAATCGCACGGTACACCTCGGCTATTCACTCACTTGATCGTGATTCCGTCGTCGACGCCCTCGTCACATCAGAACATCGAGTAGACGGCTTTATCGAGTTGAACCTGACGGACGACCCCGGCCGTGGGGGAGTAAAGACTGCCGATGACATGTTGCGACTCGCCGAGAGGATTCTCGCCGCCGGGACAATTGACCTGCGTGGCGTAATGGCGGTGGCACCTCAGGATGCTGACCCGAACGCGGCGTTCGCACACGTTGCCTCGATGTCCGAGATACTCTGTCAGGCCTACCCGAACGCGACGGACATCTCTGCAGGAATGAGCGCCGATTGGCAACAGGCCATTGAGCACGGCGCGACACACCTTCGGATTGGCACGTCAATCACGGGAAATCGCCCAACTCCGCGTTAATCTGATGAAAACCTCAAGGAGAGGACATCGTCATGAGGAAAACACTTGAATATTTGGGCTTCGTTTCATCGTCATCCC
>JAEMRP010000180.1 GCA_016463265.1 Microbacteriaceae bacterium
TCTTTGGGGTTGTCAAACAGGGTCAAGGTGGTCCTTCCGGCCAAGGTGAACATCATTCAGGCTAAAAGGAACCTCTGACACGAAACTCAGGCTCGGGCGCTATTCAACCCGCCGGTCGCGAACACGCGCGCCTGAATCCGGCCAATCACGATGGCGATCGCACAATTTGCGAGGGTGAAGACGGCAATCGCGGCGACATACATCGCGACTCCGCCGACGCCCATCTCGGCGGGATTGAGGAAGAAGTAGGGGAACCAGCCGTCACCGACGAGCCCTCGAACCAGTGACCCAGCAACCCACGCCAGCGGGAAAATTGCGCAGATCCACAGCGTTCCCCATCGAAGGCGCGCCCGACCGGGCATCAACAGCCATTCGACGGCGATAAAAATTGGCCCCCAGATGTGTTGGATGTCGTTGGGGAACGTGAAGGTCGAGACGTATCCGTCGCCCGAGTCGAGTCCCGCGAGCAGGACGTTGTAGATGACTCCGACGACGATTGCGTACGACACGATGCTCGCCCGCACCACCGTGTACCAGCGCGGGTCGTTGGTGCGGGTCAGCGCGAGGATTCCCCCCACCAACAGAACGACGATGTTGATGATGCAGGTCTGAATCGTGAAGAACTGGAAATAGTGTGTCGGGTCAAAGATGCCCTGAATCAGTCGATCGGCGATATTGACCGCGAGCCCGATGGCGATTGCGAACGCGAACGCGATATTGAGGACACCGAGACTGCGCCGCACGGTCAGTGCGAACCCGACCGGCCCTCGTTCGTGCGACACAGTCGTGGGTAGGTCGCGCAGAGTTGTCATCGGTGACGTCCTTGAAATCTTCGAATGTGACGGGCAGTGCCCCTAACTTTACGTGGTCACGCGCCCTAGGGTAAGAACGTGTACGACGTCTGTGTGGTCTATTTGGTGCGGGAACGCCGCACCTGGCAGGGGCGTCGCACCGAGGTCTTGTTGGGCGAGAAACTCACGGGGTTGGGCGTCGGAAAGCTGGTCGGTGCCGGCGGCAAGCTCGAACCGGGGGAGGACCCGCGCGCGGCCGCCGTTCGCGAGGTCGCCGAGGAACTCGGGGTGACGGTGAACCCCGCCGATCTGCACCCCATCAGCCAAATCGCCTACCCGTTCGTCGACAAATCGGACTGGAGCCAACGGTCGTTTGGCTTTGTCACGCGAGCCTGGACGGGAACACCGGTTGCGACCGCGGAACTCGCCCCGCGCTGGTTTCCGGTTGACCGAATCCCGTTCGACCGCATGTGGGCCGACGCGCGCTTGTGGTTGCCGCGTGCGCTATCTGGGGAGTTCGTCGAGGCGACCTATTCGTTCAGGGCCGACGGGACGATGGTGTGAATCACCAGACGTACAAGTCGCCGTTCTTCAGCTTCGCGGGGTAATCCGTCGAATAAGCCTTTTGCCTCGGGCAGGTCGTCAGCACCGCCTGCATTGCAATCTTTTCGTCGGGCGTGACCCACAGGCGATACGCGCGTTTGACCGAGACCTGCCGGGCCACATACACGCACTGGTAGTCGCGCATCGGCGGTAACCACCACGACGCATCCGAATCGCTCTTGCGGCTGTTCGTCGGCCCGTCCACAGCCTGCAGATTGAGGGGGTCGTTCGCGAGGGCGACCCGCATCGCTTGGGACAAGTCGCTTGCTCCGGTCAACCACGCGTTGTGCAATGCCACGACGTGGTCGACCTGAACGGCGAGCGACGTCGTCTGTCCCCGCGTGAAATCGATGCGCTTTCCCGTATACACGTCTCGGATAACCCCGCGATAAATCAGGCACCCGTCGGTGCGCGTGATTGACGCGAAATCGCGGCGCAGCATGTCGTTGCGAGTGTCACACCCGTTGCCGTCCACGTCGACCCACGCATTCCCGAATTTGCCCTCGCGGTCGTAGCCCGCCCCCGACGTCATCCTTCGAACCGGCAACTGATTGAGAGCCTTCATCGCCGAGCCCGCCCGCGCCGGAATGTCGGGTGCATCGTCGGTCGCGGAGGGTTCGGGGGTGGGGGACGAGGTCGTTGACCCGCCGCCGTCGTTCGACCAATCGATCGGAGGCGAATCGGGCACGAACGGCCCGACAATCGCCCCAACGATAATGATGAACGCGACGCCACCGCATCCGAGGGAGGTTTTCTTCGAGACCACGTTTTCAGCGTATGCGGTGGGGGTGGCGCTATTCGGGAAGTAGCGCTCGGTAACGCGCGAGATTTCCGTCGCCTCGGCAACAGAACGTCACGTCGACCTCCGGGTGTCCTTCGAGGAACACACGAACGGTTTCCACTGCAATCTTGGCTGCGTGGTCGGCGGGAAAGCCAAAAATGCCGGTTGAGATTGCGGGG
>JAEMRP010000027.1 GCA_016463265.1 Microbacteriaceae bacterium
GACATCGTCATGAGGAAAACACTTGAATATTTGGGCTTCGTTTCATCGTCATCCCGATTCCCGAAGGAGCGCACAAGCGTTCGGCCCGACCTACCTCGTCCGTCCGGACCTCGACCCACCGCTGTGCCGGGACGTTCGATGAGTCGGTCGCGCCACGAGCCCTCGTATTCGGTCATCCACACGATGCGTCCTCGCCGCTACGCAACCGATGCGTCGGGTATAGCAGAGACGTTCGCGGATGGCTCTCCGATCATCGTCGACTTGTCCATGATGCAAGAGGCCGACGTTCGTCGTCTGATTGACTTCATGTCAGGTCTCGTGAAGGGACTGGACGGTACCATTCGCCGCGTTGCCGTAAAGGTTTTCATGCTTACTCCCGCGGGGATTGAACAGTTCGATGACGAACTCGACCAGAACAGCCTCCAGCCGAGTCACGACGAAGAACTCCTGGCGTAGTCCATGCCAGTGTTGGGAAACATCCTGTACGCAATTCTGTGGTGCTTTTCGGCTTTGCTATGGTCGCGATTCATCCTTGAATGGGTCCAGCAAATCGCGCCGCAGTGGCGACCGCGCGGTGTGGTGTTAATCCTCGCGGAAGCGACGTACACCGTAACCGACCCGCCGCTGCGATTTCTCCGGCGATTCATCAAACCGTTGCGCATCGGTTCCGTTGCAATCGATCTTTCCTGGACTCTGTTGCTTTTTGCCGTGTACATCGCAATGTCTTGGGTTGTTTAGGGTTCGCGGTAAAGTATTGAGAACCGATAAAGCGGTTGTCCTAAGGAATGAGGCGGACCGATGTTGAGCGCTGAAGACATTGTTAACAAACAATTCAAGACCAAACGCGACGGTTATGACCCCGATGACGTTGACGATTTCCTCGATGAGGTTGTCAAAGAACTTCGTCGTATCCAAATCGAAAATGATGGACTCAATCAAAAAGTATTGGGCGCAGAATCGCGTGTGGCAGAGCTGCAGCGCAGCGGAGGGCCAATCGCTGCCAGCCTCGTGACGGGGGCCGCCGAGACCGGCACATCGAGTCAATTGCTCCAACTCGCTCGCAAACTGCACGACCAGCACATCCAAGAGGGGTTCACCGAGCGCGACCGGATTATCGAAGAGGGTAAGAACCACGTGACGCGCATGCTTGCTGAACAGGAGCTTCGCCAGCGAAACGAAATTAGCGTGCTCGACCAGCAGCGCATCGAAATCGAGCGCGAAATCGAGCGGCTCAAACTTTTCGAAAAAGAGTACCGTCAGCACCTCAAGCAGCACCTCGACAAGCAGCTTGCGGATCTGGCCAACAGCGGTCAGGAATCCGCCAAACCTTTTTAGTACCGATGCCACAGCATCGATCACTTCCGGTTCCTGACGGTCTCGTCGGGGAACGTGTCGACGTCGCCGTCTCTAAATTGTTGGGCTTTTCGCGGACGTTCGCCGGCGACGTCATCGAACGCGGTGGTGTCGAGGTGGATGGACAGGTAGCAACGAAGTCCGACCGCTTGTCTGCCGACGTACTGCTGTCGATTGTCTGGGATGACCCGCGCGAACCCGAGATTGTCCCGGTTGTCATTGCTGACATGCAGATTGTTTATGACGACGACGACATTGTTGTTGTGAGTAAGCCCCCGTTCCTCGCCGCTCATCCCTCTCTGGGATGGGAGGGCGACACGGTGCTGGGCGCGCTCGCGGGAGCGGGCTATCGAATCGCGACGTCAGGACCTCCGGAACGTCAGGGCATCGTGCATCGACTAGATGTGGGGACCTCGGGCCTCATGATTGTGGCCAAGAGCGAGATCGCATATTCGGTCATGAAGCGGAAATTCAAGGATCGTGAGGTTTTCAAGGAATACCACGCGCTCGTTCAAGGCGAGATGGTGCCAGCAGAGGGAACAATCGACGCACCAATTGGTCGCCATCCAGGTTCGGCATGGAAATTCGCGGTCACCCACGACGGGCGACATGCCGTCACTCACTTTGACACTCTCGCCACTTATCCGACGGCAACACTCTTGTCGGTGGGTCTCGAGACCGGGCGCACCCACCAGATCCGTGTGCACATGGCTGCTCAGCGGCACCCACTCGTCGGCGATTCCCTTTACGGCGCAAACCCCCTCCTTGCGACGCGTCTGGAACTAACGCGCCAGTGGTTGCACGCCGTCCGACTCCGGTTCAATCACCCCGCGACGGGTGATGAACTCGAGATCACGAGCGACTATGCGCCAGATTTGTCACATTCGCTGGAACTTCTCGCAACTCGCTGACGCGCCTCACGGTCGCGTCCGACGACCGACCTAAACTGAAAGTCCGCAATCGCGAGAAGGAGAGTCCGTGTCGAGTTCGTTTGTCCATCTTCACGTTCACACGGACAACTCGATGCTCGACGGCGCGGCACGAATTGACAGTCTGTTGGACGCGACGGTTGCAGAGAACATGCCCGCCATCGCGATGACCGACCACGGGACCTTGTTTGGTGCGTTCGAGATGTGGAAACAGGCCAAGGACCGGGATATCAAGGCGATTATCGGACTCGAGGCCTACTTCGCTCCTGAAGGCCGACACCACAAGAAGCCCGTGCAGTGGGCTGATGGGAGCGAGAACGATGTGTCCGCTCGCGGAGCGTATACGCACCTCACGCTGCTGAGTGAGACAACCGAGGGCATGCACAATCTCTTTTCGATGTCGACATCGTCCTATATCGAGGGGTTCTACCACAAACCCCGGCTCGACCTCGAACTTCTCGGCACGCACTCCGCGGGGCTCATCGCTACGAGCGGGTGTGTATCGGGTGAGATTCAGACAAAGATTCGTTTGGGCGATTATGACGGCGCCAAACTCGCGGCCTCAACAATGCGCGACATTCTGGGTAAAGAGAATTTCTTCATCGAGATCATGGATCATGGGTTGCCCATCGAACGCCGCGGAATCAAGGATTTGCTGCGACTCGCGCAGGAACTCGACCTGCCACTTGTGTTGACGAACGACCTGCACTACACCCACGCGCACGAGGCGAAGTCGCACGCCGCTCTGTTGTGTGTTCAATCCGGCAAGACCCTTTCGGACGAAAACAGGTTCAAGTTCGAGGCGGACGAGTTTTATCTCAAGTCAGCGGCCCAAATGCGATCGTTGTTCCCCGACCACCCCGAGGCCGCCGACAACACGCTCCTCATTGCCGAACGGTGCAACGTTGAATTCGACACGTCGGTGAGCCACATGCCGCAGTTCCCTGTCAACGCGGGGGATACCGAGGCGGCGGCGTTTAAGCGCGAAGTGGTCGCGGGTCTGGCCTATCGTTATCCGAACGGCCTGACACCGGAAATCGAGCAACGTGCGAAATATGAAATTGACGTCGTCACGAGCAAAGGTTTTCCCGGTTACTACCTCGTCGTCGCAGACTTCGTCAAATGGGCCCGCGAAAACGGTGTGCGTGTTGGACCAGGTCGAGGTTCGGGTGCTGGGTCTCTTGCCGCCTTCGCGATGCGGATCACTGACCTTGACCCGATTGAACACGGACTGCTCTTTGAACGGTTCCTGAACCCCGAACGCGAATCCATGCCCGACTTCGATATTGACTTCTCTACGCGACGACGCGACGACGTCAAGCGCTATGTCACGGGCAAGTACGGCTCTGACCGTGTCGCACAAATCGCGACATTCAACATCATCAAAGCAAAACAGGCGCTCAAGGATGCTTCCCGCGTGATGGGTTTCCCTTACGGGATGGGCGAGAAATTGTCGAAGGCGGTTCCGCCTATGCTCGCGGGCCGCGACATGTCGCTCGCCGAGATGTACGACACCGCCAACCCCCGATTCAAGGAAGCGGCTAAATTCCGCGACGTGATCGAGGAATCCGCGGACACGAAAGCGGTCTTCGAGACGGCGCTCGGCATCGAGAACATCAAGCGAAACACTGGTGTGCACGCGGCTGGCGTCATCATGTCGGACACCCCTTTGGCGGCCATCGTGCCACTCATGATGCGCGACAACGACGGTCAGATCATCACACAATTCGATTACCCGACCTGCGAAAAACTAGGGCTTATCAAGATGGACTTTCTTGGACTTCGAAACCTCGACATCCTCGATGACGCGCTCATCAATATCAAACGCAACCGGGGAATTGACCTAGTCCTCGAGGACCTCGACTTCAACGACACGGGTGTCTACGAACTCCTCTCGACGGGCGAGACTCTGGGAATCTTCCAACTCGATTCCCCGCCGATGCGGCAACTTCTCAAACAGATGCGTCCCGACCATTTCGAGGACATTTCTGCGGTGCTCGCGTTGTATCGCCCAGGCCCCATGGGCGCTAAATCACACACCAATTACGCGATGCGCAAACAGGGTCAGCAGGCGATCACTCCGATCCACCCGGAGCTCGCCGAATCACTTGCCGACATTCTCGGACCGACCTATGGGCTCATTGTCTATCAAGAGCAGGTCATGGAGATCGCCCAGCGGGTTGCGGGATACTCGCTCGGTCAGGCCGATAATCTGCGTCGCGCGATGGGAAAGAAGAGCAAGGAAACCCTCGACAAGGAATTTCCTTTGTTTTCGGCGGGAATGTTGGAGCGCGGCTACACCACGCCGGCCATCAAGACACTGTGGGACATCCTTGTCCCGTTCTCGGATTACGCGTTCAACAAGTCGCACTCGGCGGCGTATGGCGTGATCGCCTACTTCACGGCGTATCTTAAAGTGCATTACCCCGCTGAATTCATCGCGGCACTTCTTACCTCGGTCGGAGACGACCGCGACAAGTTGGGCGCCTATCTCGTCGAGGCGCGCCGTATGGGGGTCACGGTTCTCCCTCCTGACATCAACGAGTCCGACCTGTATTTCACGGCGGTCGGTGATGACGTGCGTTTCGGTCTGGGTTCGATCAAGAACGTCGGGGAGAATGTGGTTTCTCACGTAACGGCAGAACGAGAGTCGGGCGGTGAGTACAGCTCGGTGCAGAACTTCCTCACACGCGTTCCGTTGCCCGCACTCAACAAACGCACTATCGAATCGCTATTCAAGTCCGGAGCGTTCGATTGTTTTGGTCACACTCGCCGTGCTCTCATTGAGGTCCACGAAAAGGTTGTCGACGACGCAACTCGTGAAAAGAAAGACGCGTCGAAAGGCGACGTCGGTTTTGATTTCGGGGAACTCTTTGACCAACCTGTCGAGTTGATTCCGGATCGCCCCGAATGGCCTCGCAAGACCAAACTGGAATTCGAACGCGAAATGTTGGGGCTGTATGTCTCTGACCACCCTCTGAACGGTCAAGAGGTCGTTCTTCAACGCCACCGAACGTTGTACGTCAGTGACCTGATTGCGGTCCCTAAAGTCGCGGAAAGCGAGGGCGAAGAGACGGAGTGGGAGTTGCAGGGAGCGACGGAAGACGACGTAATCACGCTCACAGGGCTTTTGCGTAACATCGAACATCGCACGGCACGAGCGTCGGGCAAGCAATACGCCTCTGCCGTTCTCGAAGACATGTCGGGTTCCATCGAATTGTCGATTTTGGGAAAGGCATACGACGACCTTCGTCCGCTGCTCGTCAACGATTCGTTGGTCGCCATCAGTGGGCGTGTTCGGTTGCGCGAACAGTTCCTCTCGATGATGGTCCGGAACGTGAAACACCTCGATGTTTCCCGCGACTCGGAGGTGTCCATTATCCGCGTTCAGGTTCCCGCGGAACATTCAACAACGACGCTCATTGCAGAGTTGGACGATGTGCTCAAGCGTTATCCGGGGGATGCCGAGGTGGAACTGCGCCTTCGCCATGCCTCGGGTGTTCAGGTGTTCACCCTGCCACACCGCGTCACCGTGAGCGGTCCGCTCTATGGCGAACTCAAGCGCGTTCTCGGTCCCAACTGTTTCGTTTAACCCGCCACGATCTCGCCGACGCTGTGATAGCGGCGATCGACATACACGAGGGGCGGGTAGTCGGGGTGCGTCTCGCCGTCGTTGATTTCTAGGACAATTGTTGCGTTGTCGCCAACCTCGGTGACGGCCACGACAGTGGCAAGAAGAGCGGCGCGTACTCCGCGAAGTTGGGGGAGGCCACCCATCCCCGGCCCCCAGTGGTCGCCGGTAAAGCGCAGCGGGAAGGCGCCCGCCATTGTGCGCGAGACACCGACTTGGTCGCTACTGAGGAAATGAAGGACGACGGCTTTGCCCAATGCGACCGCAGGATACGACGAGGCGTGTTGCGCAATATTGACGGTAGCGCGCGGGGGAGTGGCCGAGAACGAGGCAAGTGATGTCGCCGTAAAACCGGCGGGTGTTCCATCGTCCAGTTGTCCCGTGATCACCGCAACGCCAGCGGGATGCAAGGAAAATGCTGCGAGGAAAGCCTCCTGTGGCGTCACGATGGTCACAATCCTCTCAATGGCGTTCTCTTCCCCATTATTCCCGAACGGTAACATGGAAAAACACGGCAACGCAGTTTTGGCCCGACGCGAGAGGTGACAACATGTTTTGCCCTTTTTGTCGCTTCACCGACACCCGTGTCATCGACTCGCGCACCTCGGAAGACGGGCTGTCGGTGCGTCGTCGGCGGGAATGCCCGGACTGCGGAGGCCGATGGTCGACGCTCGAAACCGCGAGCCTGTCGGTCATCAAACGCAACGGCGTGATCGAGGCATTTTCCCGCGAGAAGATTGTGGCGGGTGTTCGCAAAGCGTGTCAGGGTCGCCCCGTTTCGGATGCGGATTTAGCCGGACTTGCACAGCGCGTCGAAGAGAGTATTCGCGCGACCGGTGTGTCGCAAATCGATGCGAACGAGGTCGGCCTTTCGATTTTGCCGGAGCTTCGTACCATCGACCTTGTGGCGTACTTGCGGTTTGCGAGTGTGTATCAAGCGTTTGATTCCCTCAACGACTTCGAATCGGCCATTGTCGTCCTGAAAGCGGAAGAGGAATCAAAGGGCGAGACTGCGTGATCTACCGCACCCTTTTTCGTCTCGTTTTCGCGCGGATGGACGCCGAAAATGCGCACGAACTCGTGGTGTTGCTTTTGGTGTGGGGACAACGTCTTGGGTTTACTCCACTTCTTCGTCTCGTCACGCGACCACCCCGCTCGGCGCGGGTTCGCGCACTCGGATTGGTCTTTGAATCACCGTTCGGTCTTGCCGCGGGTTTTGACAAGAACGCAATCGCCTATCGAATCCTGTGGGGGTTGGGGTTCGGCCACGTTGAGGTCGGTACCGTCACCGCACAAGCGCAGGAGGGTAATCCGCGACCGCGTCTGTTTCGACTTCGTGCCGATTCCGCCTTGATCAACCGGATGGGGTTTAACAACGATGGCGCTGTTTCGATCGCGCCCAGGCTTCGTCGTCGCCGGGGACCGATTGTCGGTGTCAATATCGGAAAGAGTCGAAGTGTCGACGTTGACGATGCCCGAGGCGATTACCTCGCCTCAACCAGAGTGCTAGCGCCGGTTGCCGATTATCTTGTCGTCAACGTGTCGTCCCCCAACACGCCCGGCCTGCGGGGGCTTCAAGAGATTGACAAACTCGAGCCGCTCTTGCGAGACGTGAAGCGTGAAGCGGGGGATACTCCCGTATTGGTGAAGATCGCGCCCGACCTGACGGACAGTGCCGTCGACGCTGTTGCTGATCTCGTTCTTCAGATCGGACTCGACGGAATCATCGCGACCAACACGACGCTTTCCCGCGACGGGTTGTCAACCCCGGCTTCGGAAATCGAGGCGCTAGGGGCAGGCGGCTTGTCGGGTCCGCCTCTCGCCGAACGCTCAACGCACATCGTGCGCCGTTTGCGCGCGCGAGTGGGCGGAGACTTGTGCATTATCGCGGTCGGCGGCGTCACGACGGCTGCGGATGTCGCGGATCGACTCGCCGCTGGCGCAACTCTTGTGCAGGGCTACACGGCGTTCCTGTATGAAGGACCGTTCTGGGCGGCACGGTTGGCGAAGGGATTCACCCGCGGTTTATGACGGTTGCTCGCCGCGCGTTACTTGCGGTTTGGGAACTCTGAGCGGACGGAACTGGAAAGCGCGAGTCGACGCATACCAGCGGTGTCCTTTTTCAATACTCGATGCGCCGAACTTGTCCGACATTACCCTGATTAGTTTGCGGCTGAAGATCATGGCGTCAATGACGGCGATAACGAAAAAGCCGTACATGGCGATGAGAACGGTGAGCTGAAGGCTTGCCCCGGAACCATCCGTTGCGCTGTACTGCGGCAGGAAGGTGGCAATGATGACAGCGAACATCAACGGAATCATGAATTCTCCGACGGTGTATCGCGCGTCAACGAAGTCACGGACGAAACGGCGCTGGGCGCCTTTGTCGCGGGCAGGCATGTATCGTTCGTCGCCCGCTTCGTAACCCTGTCGGGCGACGAGTCGTTCGCTGGCTCGCTTTCGGCGCTCTTCTTTCGTCATCTTGGTCTTTGCGCGCGACGCGACGAGGGGACGCTTATTGGCTGCTTCGCGCTCTTTGCGGCTCGGTGTGGCACGTCCTTTGCCGGTTGTGGGCGAAGTGTCGGCGGAGTCGTTCACGACGGTTCCTCTCGGTTGGTGCTTCTAAGATTACCTTTATGCCGCTTCCCTCTCGTTCTCTTGACGAAATCAACGCACGAATAGTTGAGTCCTTTCCCGAATCACTAGAGACCCTGAAGTCTCTGGTTCGAATTCCCAGCGTGTCGTGGGACGGATTTCCTGCCGAGGAGGTTCACCGTTCCGCCGAGTTCGTGGCTGAGCGGGTTCGTGCTTTGGGGATCTTTGAGGACGTCCAGATTGTGACGGAGCCGTTTACGGATGCGCCCGGCTACGGGCAACCTGCAGTTCTCGCGCGCCGAGACCCTGCGTCCGGCTACCCGACGGTCTTGCTGTACGCCCATCATGACGTTCAGCCTCCGGGTGACACACACGCTTGGGAGAGCGAGCCATTCGAACCTGTCGAGCGGGACGGTCGTCTCTACGGTCGTGGTGCCGCGGACGATAAGGCCGGGGTTGTCGTTCACCTGACGGCGCTCGAGACCATCGCCAAAATTCTCGGCGAAGATTTGAACATTGGGCTCGCGCTGTTCATTGAGGGGGAGGAGGAGTTCGGCTCTCGCTCGTTCACGTCGATTCTTGATCGGCACGCCGCGATTCTGAACAGCGACATCATCGTGGTCGCCGACTCGGACAACCGTTCGGTGGACATTCCGTCGTTGACCGTCAGTCTGCGCGGAAATGTGGCCTTCTCGCTCTCCGTGTCCACTCTGGAGCACGCATCGCATTCGGGGATGCTCGGAGGAGCCGTTCCCGACGCGATGATGGCCG
>JAEMRP010000028.1 GCA_016463265.1 Microbacteriaceae bacterium
CGAAGGGCAACATCGTGTTCTTCGGCGAAGAACTCGACAACTTCGGTGTGGACGCGGTGCGTGTCACGATGGCTTTCGCCGGACCGCCCGAGGACGACATTGACTGGGCGGACGTGTCTGTGACGGGTTCGCACAAGTTCATCGCTCGGGCCTGGCGCATGGCGCACGACGTCACGAGTGAAATCGGCGTCGATCCGTCAACCGGAGCGGCCGGACTTCGTCGCGTCACGCACAAATTCCTCGCGGACGTCGGGGGATCGGTCGAGAGTTACAAGTTCAACGTTGTCATTGCTCGACTCATGGACCTCGTCAATCACGTCCGTAAAGAAATTGACACGGGAGTCGGGCCCGCCGACCCCGCTGTGCGCGAAGCGGCCGAAGTCGTCTCGTTGGGCTTGTCGATGTTCGCGCCGCACGCCGCAGAGGATATGTGGTCGTTGCTCGGTCACGAACCATTCGTTGGACTTCAGCAATTCCCGGTCGCGGATGCGAGCCTCCTGGTCGAGGACACGATTGTCGCGGTCGTTCAGATCAACGGCAAGGTCAAGGAACGGCTCGACGTTTCGCCCGGAATCACCGAGGCGGAGTTATCCGAACTCGCACTGGCTTCGGTTGCGGGGGCACTCGTAGGCAAGACGATTCGATCGACCATCGTTCGTCCTCCCAAACTCGTCAACATCGTCGTCGCGGACTAGGTTTTCCACACCCGTCGGTCGGAAACCTCGGGATTCGGGCGGAACGATTAGCGTGACGCCATGGTCGAATGGTTTGTCAAGGCGGTTCCCGAAAATCCGACGTCCCGCCGCAAGTTGCTCCTGTCGGCTGGCGCTGGTGTAGCCGCCGTGGCCGTGATTGGCGCGCTCTGGTCCAATTCGACGAGTGGCTCCGGCGAAGTAGCGCTCGACGCACGTGCCGATGCGGTGGTCAACAGTCAATCGAGCGGCACCCTGTTCGTTCAGGTCGTGGGTGCGGTGGTCAATCCGGGCGTATACGAGGTGCCCATTGACTCGAGAGTTATGGACGCGGTCGCGCTGGCGGGTGGACTGTCGCCTCGCGCTGACCCGGCGTCCCTCAACCTCGCACGCATCGTCCAGGACGGTGAACAAATCATCGTCGGCGCAGCGGGTGACGCCCAGTCGCGCCGCACGGCAAGTTCCCTCTCGGGCAAGGTGAACATCAACACGGCGACGGCCGAAGACCTCGACACGCTTCCTCGGATCGGCGTGACCCTTGCGGAACGAATCATCGCCTACCGCGACGAACACGGACCCTTCGCGGGAATCGAATCGCTACTAGAGGTTCCGGGAATTGGCGATCTCACCCTGGCGGGAATGCGCGACAAAATCACGCTGTGATCCAGCGCATTCCGGTTCTCGCATTCCCGGCGGCGGCGGCATGGATTCTTGCGTGGTGGTTAACCAAGGCGGAGGGCTATCGACGGGACGTCGACCAACTTTTCCCGTGGGTTGAGGCGCTTCACGAGAATTTTCGAGTTCGCGCGGCGCAGTGGTCGGGTGATGCCGGTGCACTCGTTCCCGGTCTAGTTCTTGGCAACACCGAGGGCATTCCCGAATCACTGTCCGAAGCGATGCAGGTCACCTCGTTGACGCACCTCATGGCTGTCAGTGGCTCAAATTGTGCCATCGTCGTCGGACTCGCGTTCGGAATAGCAGCGCTTTGTCGAGCGCCCCTCTGGGGACGGGTGGCGGCGAGCGCGGTTGCTCTCGCGAGTTTTGTCGTTGTGGTCGGTCCCGACCCCAGCGTCATTCGATCCTCCATCATGGCGGCGATCGGACTCGCCACACTTCTCTGGGGGCGACCGGTTGCGGGAACCACCGCGCTTTGCGTCGCGATTCTCGTCGCGCTGATGTTCGACCCAACGCTCTCTCATTCGATCGGCTTCGCTCTGTCCGTCTCGGCAACGTTGGGATTGTTAGTGATCGCAAGACCGTTGACGACGCGCTTGAGCAAGTGGATGCCAACCCCCGTCGCCATCGCGGTGGCGATTCCCTTGAGTGCTGCTATCGCCTGCCAGCCCATCATCTTAGGCTTCTCGCCATACATTCCGGTTTACGGGATCCTGGCCAACATTCTCGCCGAGCCCCTTGTTCCGATCGCGACCGTCTGCGGATTGTTGTCTATTGTTTTGTCCCCGATACCTTTCGTGTCGGATGGACTACTCGCGATTGCGACGGCAATGGCGAGTCTGATCGCCGCCATTGCCCGAACATGCGCGGTGCTTCCCGCCGCTCGATTACCGTGGCCTCCCGGCGTGTGGGGAGTTGTGCTCTCGGCGCTCGTGTCACTCGGCATCGTGGCTGCGGTATTTGGGCGCTGGCGCACAGTCGGGGCTCTCGTGGCGGTCGTGGCGGCCACAATTGGACTCGCCTCGACGGTCGGCGCAAGCCGTGTTGCCTGGGCGAGCGCGCCGCAGGAATGGTCATGGGCTCAGTGTGACGTGGGTCAAGGAGATGCCGTTCTGGTTCGGGACGACGGGGTGGTTGCGCTCGTTGATACCGGGCGAACCGAACCGCCCCTGCGAGAATGCCTGGCGGCACTGGGAGTCACCGACATCGACATCCTCGTGCTCACACATTTCGATGTTGACCACGCGGGGGGATATGGCGCGGTAGTCGGGCGCGTCGGAACCGTCCTTCACGGACCCCCCGACGGTGACGCAGACATCGCAATCATCGAACGGCTCCGGTCGGGTGGTGCCCGAATCGTCTCCGCCGAACGCGGACTCACAGGGGGGATAGGTCGACTGCACTGGCGGGTGTTGTGGCCGAGCGCCGGCAACCCGCGAGAGCTGGGAAATCCCTCGAGCGTCACCCTTATGTTCGAACGGAGCGATGAGTGCGACGCGACGTGTGTGACAGGGCTCGCCCTCGGAGATTTACCGCGAGTGGAACAAACACTCGTGCGACTTGCTGGCGGCCTGGTTCCGATCGACGTCGTCAAAGTCAGCCACCACGGCTCGAGAGACCAAGACCCCGAACTGTATCGCCGGGTCCGAGCCCCCGTCGCGTTGATCGGTGTCGGCGCCGACAACGAGTACGGACATCCGACGGCCGAGACCCTGGATCTGCTCGCGGGCGCGGGGTCAACCGTTGCGCGAAGCGACCTCAACGGAATCGTCCTCGTGTGGCGAACGTCGAACGGCGAATTGCGGGTGTGGCGTGAACGTGCGACCGAGCCCCGATTTACACTGAATACGGAGGAATGATGTCGAAAACCGAGGTTGTGCCGTGGCATGGGATGCGCGAAGCACCCATCGTGCTCGTCACGGGTTCTGAGTCCTACCTCGCCGACCGGGTTTTTCGTGAGTTGCGCGACCGCGTTCGAATCGCTCAGCCTGAACTCGAAGTCACCGATCTCGACGGGGCGAACTATGCGGTTGGAACTCTTCTCGATGTTGCGAGTCCCTCGTTGTTCGGCGAACCACGCATGATTCGCATCGCGAACGGCGAATCGGGCGGGGACGACTTCGTCGCCGATATTCAGTCCTATCTCGAGGTCATCGCCGACGACGTCATCGTCATTGTGCGCCACGGTGGAGGCAACCGTGGCAAGAAATTGCTCGACACGCTCCGCGCCCATCCGACAACCCTCGAGGTCGAATGCGCCGAGTTGAAGAGAGAAGCGGACCGAGTCCAGTTCGCCTCCGCTGAGTTCAATCGCCTCGGGGCGAAGGTTGACCGTGCGGCCGTCGGAGCCCTCGCCGAGGCATTCGCGGGGGATCTGGCAGAACTCGCCGCAGCGTGTGACCAAATTGCGCGCGACGCTCTGGGGAAGCCCATCACGAAGGAATTCGTCGACACCTACTATCAGGGCCGTCAAGAAGTGACATCGTTTGCCGTCGCCGACATGGCGATCGATGGCAATCGGGCCGAGGCGTTGCGTTTGCTGCGTCACGCGATTCAGTCCGGCGTCGACCCCGTTCCCCTGATTGCGGCGTTCGCGGCCAAACTCCGACAGCTTGCCAAGGTCGGCGGGTACACCGGTTCGCCCAGTAACGCGTCGAAAGACCTGGGGATGCCGCCGTGGATGATCGACAAATCCCGGAGTGCGCTTCGGAAATGGACCGGCCCGACACTCGGCAGGGCGATTCTGGTCGTCGCTGAGGCCGATTCGATGGTCAAGGGCGCCGGTCGCGACCCCGAATTCGCCGTTGAGCGGATGGTTGACCGCGTAGCGTCCCGCACCTAGACACACAACGACGGCCCCCGGTTTCCCGGGAGCCGTCGAGGTTTAGCGGAGGTCTATTTCTTCGGTGCAGCGGCCTTGGTGGCGGGGGTTTTGGCCGGAGCATTTGTTGCTGCCTTGGCGGGAGCTTTCGCTGTCGCCTTCTTGGCCGGGGCCTTCGCGGCCGCCTTCTTGGCCGGAGCTTTCACTGCTGCTTTCTTGGCGGGTGCTTTGGCCGGAGCCTTGGTCACCGTGGCGTCGCCCGACATTGCGGCGGCCTGGGCAGCGATACCCGACTTGCGGTTCGCGGCTTGGTTCTTGTGAATGACACCCTTCGACACGGCCTTGTCAATCTTGCGCGTTGCCGCGGCAACGGCATTGACGGCGGCCGCCTTGTCGCCCGTCGCGATTGCCTCGCGCGCGATGCGGATAACGGTCTTGAGTTCGCTCTTGACGGCCCTGTTGCGCTCTTGCGCCTTGAGGTTTGTCTTGATTCGCTTTATCTGCGACTTGATATTTGCCACGAATGGTTTCCTTAGGTGAGTGGTGTCGAACCGAGATGGGGTGTTGCGAATCCCGGTGTCGTTCCGTGCATCGGAGAGAGGGCCTCTGCACGCAAGCCAAGAATCAACGTTACCAGAGGCGAACGGCGCATGGCGACCGCGAGGCGTGAAACAATAGAGAACGATGTCCCGTTCCACGAAGCCGCCCATTCCGTCACGCACGGACCCGTCGATAATCCGAAATTTCTGCATCATCGCGCACATCGATCACGGAAAATCCACGCTCGCCGACCGCATGCTCGGAATCACGGGGATTGTTGGCGACCGTGACATGCGGGCCCAGTACCTCGATCGCATGGACATCGAGCGCGAACGAGGAATCACAATCAAGAGTCAGGCCGTGCGCATGCCGTGGGCCGTGGATGGCGTGGATTACGCGCTCAACATGATTGACACCCCGGGCCATGTCGACTTCTCGTACGAGGTTTCTCGGTCCCTCGCTGCCTGCGAAGGGGCAATTCTTCTCGTGGATGCGGCACAAGGAATCGAAGCACAGACTCTCGCCAACCTGTACTTGGCGCTCGAGAACGACCTCGAAATCATCCCGGTGCTCAACAAAATCGATTTACCCTCGGCGGATCCCGAAAAATACGCGAAGGAACTCGCCTCTCTCATCGGCGGAGACCCCGATGACGTGATGCGCGTGTCGGGAAAGACGGGTGTCGGCGTCGACGAACTGCTCGATCGAGTCGTCCAGAAGATTCCCGCGCCGGTCGGCGACCCGACGGCCCCCGCACGAGCCATGATTTTCGACTCGGTCTATGACTCCTATCGGGGAGTCGTCACCTACGTGCGCGTCATGGACGGTTCCCTCAGTCCTCGCGAGCGAATCCAAATGATGTCGACGCGAGCCGCCCATGAACTATTGGAAATCGGCGTTTCGTCACCTGAACCGACCCAGTCCGAGGGGCTCGGTGTCGGCGAGGTGGGGTACCTCATCACCGGCGTGAAAGACGTCCGCCAGTCCAAGGTCGGCGATACCGTGACGAACCTCGCGAAGCCGGCCAAAATCGCACTCGAGGGCTACACCGACCCCAAGCCGATGGTCTACTCGGGGCTGTACCCGCTCGACGGCGCTGAGTTCCCCGATCTGCGTGAAGCACTCGACAAACTCAAGCTCAGCGACGCCTCGCTGGTTTACGAGCCGGAAACCTCCGTCGCCCTCGGGTTCGGGTTCCGATGTGGGTTCCTCGGGCTGTTGCACCTCGAAATCATCACCGAGCGCCTTGAGCGCGAATTCGGACTCGACCTTATCGCCACCGCTCCGAGCGTCATTTACAACGTCTCTACCGACGACGGTAAAGAAATTCAGGTCACCAACCCGTCGGAATACCCGGTCGGAAAAATCAAGGCGGTCCGCGAACCCATCGTGCGCGCGGCGGTGCTGGCCCCCAAGGATTATGTCGGCACGATTATGGAACTGTGCCAGACGAGGCGCGGAACCCTGATCGGGATGGACTACCTGGGTGAAGACCGCGTTGAAATCAAATACACGATTCCCCTCGGCGAAATCGTTTTCGATTTCTTCGACAACCTCAAGTCGAGAACCGCCGGGTACGCGTCGCTCGATTACGAACCAGCGGGCGAACAAGAAGCGGATCTCGTGAAGGTCGACATCCTGTTGCAGGGTGAGCAGGTCGATGCGTTCTCGGCGATCGTGCATCGCGACAAGGCGTATGCCTATGGTGTGATGATGACCTCCCGACTGCGTGAACTCATCCCTCGCCAACAGTTCGAGGTCCCGATTCAGGCGGCCATCGGCGCACGCATCATCGCCCGCGAAAGCATTCGCGCCATGCGTAAGGACGTTCTCGCGAAGTGTTACGGCGGAGACATCAGTCGTAAGCGCAAATTGCTCGAAAAGCAAAAGGCCGGGAAGAAGCGCATGAAGATGGTCGGCCGAGTCGAAGTTCCGCAAGAAGCGTTCATCGCCGCCTTGTCGGGGGACACCGAAAAGAAGGACAAAAAGTGATTGTTGGGCTCTCGCGACTCTTGATCGTCGGGTATTTGATTCTGGCGGTGGCTGCGACCGGACGAAGCGCCTTCCAAATCGCGACGAAGTTCTCGGAAGCGCCCTTTGCTTACTCGTTATCGGCCATCGCCGCGGCGCACTACTTCTTCGCTGTGCTTGCGATCGCGCGCAGATGGCGCAGATTTGCAATCGCCATCATGGTGATTGAACTGATCGGCGTTCTGAGCGTTGGAATGTTGACCTATCTCATCCCGACGCTCTTCCACGCCAATTCGGTGTGGTCCTATTTCGGTCTTGGATACGGATACGTGCCCGTGCTGTTGCCCATCCTTGGGCTTTGGTGGGCGTGGGAATCGCGATGACCGACTGGCCACTGCCGCGCGACGGCATCGATTCCGCTGTCACCATCGGTAAATTCGACGGCGTTCACATCGGGCACCGCGAAGTCGTCTCGCAACTTCGCGCCCGCTCCAACGGTCGACGCGTTGTGGTTATTACCTTCGACCGTCATCCTTTGGAGCTTTTCGACCCCACCCGTGCTCCACAGCCGATTCTGTCCGTTGCCCAAAAAGTCGAGGCACTGTTGAGCGCCGGCGCGGACCGGGTCGTTGTCCTGCCGTTCACGACGGAATTTTCGGCGATGTCACCCGACGAGTTTATCGACGACGTCCTACTCGCCGGAGTTTCCGCTTCTCTTGTCCTGGTTGGGTCCGATTTCCGCTTCGGCGCGAAAGGCGCAGGGACTATCGAGATGCTGACCAGGCGCGGCGCCACAGCAGGATTCGAGGTCGTCACACTCGACCACGTGTGCATAGACGAGGGTAACAAGGTCTCGTCGTCAACGATTCGTGACGCGCTTCTCGCCGGTGCAGTCGAGACCGCCAGGGAACTGATGGGGCGACCACATCGCGTTCGCGGCCTCGTCGTGCACGGGCATCAGCGCGGCCGCGTACTCGGCTACCCCACCGTGAACCTCGAAGAGAACAACGAGGGCATGATCCCGAGGCCCGGTGTCTATGCGGGCATCCTCCGAGTTCACGGACAAGACTTCCTTGCCGGCATTTCCGTCGGCAAGAACCCCACCTTCACCGACGTCACTCGCGACCAGGTCGAGGCGCACGCGCTCGATGCCGATTTCGACGCCTACGGCTCAATCGCCGAAGTGGGTTTCACCCACTGGATTCGCGATATCGAGGCGTTCGGGTCGGTCGAGGAACTTATCGCTGCGCTACACAAGGATTTCGCTGACATCAGAACGCTCATTTCGGACGGTGCGCTCCGTCTGTAGACACTGTTGCGCAAATGTTGGCATTCTGCTCATATGTGCGTAAGGTGAACGCGTGATAGAAATTTCGGACACCGAGCTCGCGCTTCGCGCGGCTCGGCTCTACTACGACGACGGCAAGACTCAAGACGAGATCGGGGACACCCTCGGCATCACCCGCTGGAAGGCGGGCAGACTGCTGGCTCTCGCTCGTGAATCCGGGATCGTCGCGATCTCAATCGTCGACAGCACCGACACCGCCGAGATTCGCCCGATGAGCGGCATCACGAGCACTGAACGCTCGCGTGCACACGGCGTCACCGATTCGGCGTCCCTTCGCGCGTTCCTGTACGGACTTTCCGCGGTCGACGCAATCGGTCTCGAAGAACGTGCCGCCCGCCTCGCAACACGGTCGATCAAAAACGACTCCAAACGTGCTGCGCTGGACACCATCATCCGACTCATCGACCTCACGACTCTGGAGGGCGCTGATACCCCGGGCAAGGTTCGTTCTCTCGTGCGAAAAGCGATTCTTCCCGACCCCTCCGACCCGACGGCACCGCGCGTCGCCGCGGTGTGCGTGTATCCCGACATGGTTCAACACGCCGTTTCGGCACTGGGCTCCCACAAGGGCGACGGCGTCACCGGAATCGGGGTTGCGTCGGTCGCGACTGCCTTCCCGAGCGGACGCTCGACACTCGAGATCAAACTGGCCGACACGCGCTACGCGGTGACGCAGGGTGCGACCGAAATCGACATGGTGATTGACCGCGGAGCCTTCCTGTCCGGAGACCTCGATACCGTCTTCAATGAAATCGTCGCCGTGCATCGCGCCTGCGGACGCGCCGACGGGTCGCGTGCGCACCTCAAGGTCATTTTCGAAACCGGCGAACTGCGCACCTACGACAACATCAAGCGAGCGTCATGGCTCGCGATCTTGGCTGGGGCCGATTTCATCAAGACGTCGACAGGGAAGGTGCAGCCCGCGGCGACGCTTCCGACGACCGTCTTGATGCTCGAGGTCGTTCGGGACTGGTTTACTCTGACCGGCGAACGCATTGGCGTCAAGCCAGCCGGGGGGATTCGCCAGTCGAAAGACGCCATCCGATACCTGGTGGCCGTCGCCGAGGTTGCTGGCGAGGAATGGATCGACCCGCACCTGTTCCGATTCGGTGCGTCAAGCCTGCTCAACGATGTTCTGCTGCAACGCCAGAAGATGACCACCGGCCACTACAGCGGCCCCGACTACG
>JAEMRP010000181.1 GCA_016463265.1 Microbacteriaceae bacterium
CGGTTGCGCGTGGGACCGCGAACAGACACACGAGTCGCTGCTCAAGTACTTGATTGAAGAAAGCCACGAGTTTATCGACGCCGTCGAATCGGGCGATCGAACGCACATGATTGAGGAACTTGGCGATGTCTTGTACCAGGTGTTGTTTCACGCCGACCTGGGGGCCGCCGACCCCGACAGACCCTTCACGATTGAGGATGTTGCTCGCGTCGCCCGAGAGAAGATGGTCGGACGCCACCCGCACGTGTTTGGCGATGTCACCGCCGACACCGCGGACGAGGTCGTCGCGAACTGGGAAAAGTGGAAGGCCGCCGAAAAGCCCGAACGGACGTCCGCATTTGAGGGGCTGCCCAAGGGTTTGCCCGCACTCGCTCTTGCCGACAAGGTCATCGGCAAACTCGACGAGTCACCGACCCCGTCAGAACTCGTGACCGAGAAGACGAGCGAGGACGACCTGGGGGACCTGCTCGTCGCGATTGTGTCGGCGGCCCGCGCCAACGGACTCGACGCCGAACGTGCCCTGCGCACCGCGGTGCGCCGCGTTATCGCCGACGCCGAGCGCTAAGACTTGCGGGTTCGTACCCGAATCATGGCGAGAATTACCGTCGCAACGACGAGAAACGCACCCTGGCCGATTGCCCCGGCAACGAAACCGGGCTGCGTTTCGGCGATGATGTCGCGCGGATCAGCCTGACCGTTGTTGGGGTACGGCGTTCCGTATTCTGCAAGCTTCGCGCACTCATCGTCGATGATGGGCTCGGAACTCACGGGAATCTGCAATGAGCGCGATGCGACATCGACGCTGGAAAAAAGATCGAGCGGAACTGCAATCGCCGGCATGGGTGGCTGGGGCTCGAAGCCCTGGTCCTCGTAACCCGGCATGACGTAATCACCGATGGCCGGAGTGATCGACGCGCTGACGAGTGCAAGGGGGCTGGTCGCAATGATCGCCGAGACGCCCGTGTAATCGGTGAGAAGCGCGGTCGATGTCGACGGTGCCTTTGCGCACGTCGGATTCAGCGGATAGCCGGTTTCCGGATCGAGCGGTTCATTGCCGTCTTCCCAGTTGATGTAGTAGGTCTGGGTCGTCTGTGTGATGGGCGGCGCGAAGGTTGCCGTTGCCACCACGAGAATCGGGCCGAGAGTGATTCCTGCGATGAGGGTGAACGCCGTTACCGTCGCAACGCTTTCGGACTTCAGTGCCCAGTGAGCGAGAGCTACCAGCAGCGCAATCACGCCTACTTCGAGGACCGTCGTCCCGATGACCGGAAGCCACACGTCCGAGCTGACCCCGGTCGAGAGAATCGCCCACAACATTGCGGGAGTGGCCACAACGACGAACGACAAACCGACCGCGACGGTCAATAAATAGGTGTGCAGGAAAGTAAGTTGTCCTAGCCGTTCCCTAATCGAGATGAAGACCGTGGGGATACCCAGCAGCAAGGCGACGAGCACGAGGAAAATGACGAACGAGAAGGCCATTCGACCGGCGTCCGTGCCCGCGGCCGCAGCCGCTTCGCTTGCGACGGTGAGGGCCACGATGATGAGCGATGTCGCCGCCATGACGGCGAGGAGTGTGAACCACAACCCCGACCGAATCGAGGTAGAGATGGTTGCGAACAGTGGGGGGACTCCGTTAGTGCTCATGTTTACAGTGTCTCACCGAAACCGCGCGGTGACCTGCGTTCAGGAGAGC
Organism: Microbacteriaceae bacterium; assembly: GCA_016463265.1. GTDB lineage: Bacteria > Actinomycetota > Actinomycetes > Actinomycetales > Microbacteriaceae > MWH-TA3. The sequence goes on from JAEMRP010000181.1 coordinate 1,697, forward strand.
GCCGTCGAACTGTGAAACAATGGGCGAATGGCGACGGTGAACCCACCCCGAGGGATGCGCGACTTCGTCCCCGCCGAAAAGTCGGCACGAGACCGCGTTCTCGCCATCATTCGCGAGTCGTATCGCGCGAACGGGTTCGACGAAATCGAGACCCCCGTTGTCGAAGAATCGTCGCGACTTTCCGCCGGTCTCGGTGGCGAGAACGAAACGTTGGCGTTCGGAATCCTCAAGCGCGGACTATCAAACGAAGACATCGCGGCGGCGACTTCCACCGACGATCTCGTCGACATGGGTTTGCGCTACGACCTCACCGTCCCGCTCACGCGCTTTTATGCGACCAATCGCGCCGAACTTCCGCCGGTATTCCGCGCCATCCAGATTGCGCCGGTGTGGCGCGCCGAACGCCCGCAAAAGGGTCGATTCCGCCAGTTTGTGCAGTGCGACATCGACATCATCGGCGAACCGGGCATCCTCGCCGAAGTCGAACTCATCACCGCCACCGCCGCGACCCTCGATCGGCTCGGGGTCACCGGCACGACCATTCGACTCAACGACCGACGAATCTTGTTCGGCATGCTCGACGCGCTGGGGCTTTCGGATACCGGTTCGGCGCTCATCACT
>JAEMRP010000029.1:0-1477 GCA_016463265.1 Microbacteriaceae bacterium
GCGACACGGTCGATTTCCTCGCGCCGCTGCCGATAACGGCACTGTGGGGCGTCGGTGCAGTGACGGCTAAACGACTCAATTCGTTCGGTCTGTCCACGGTCGGCGACGTCCAGCGTTCCGAAATGGATTCGCTCGTGTCAATCCTGGGAGACAGAATGGCACGTCACCTGCACAACCTGGCCATGGGAATCGACGAACGAACCATCGAGGATCGCAGTAACGAGCGCAGTATTGGGCGATCGAACACGTTCGGCACCGACCTCACTGATGTGACCGAGATGCATCGTGAGGTGCTGCGGATGGCGACCGACGTCGCCGCCCGAGCCCGCACCCGGAACTTCCTCGCGCACACGGTCACGGTCACGGTGCGATTGGACGACTGGTCGACGGTGACGCGTTCGCACACGTTCACCGATCCGACGCACGCAACGAAGCCCGTTGCGGCCGAAGCGGTTCGGTTGTTCGATCGCGTCGAGCGTCACGGTCATCCGGTTCGCCTGATTGGGGTTCGGCTCGAGAACCTTGTGGGGGAGGGCGACCTCGGTTTGTTGTGGGAAGACGAGGACGACGGACACGACATCGACGACATCGTCGATGCGGTGGCGGGGCGTTTTGGGTTCGGTACGGTTCAGCCAGCGTCTCTCGTGCGCAAGCGGCGCAGCCCAAAACCCGACTAACGGAAGTCGCGGGACTTGTGAGCACCCTCGAATTCAAGCGTTTCTAGCCGGTCGGCGACGATGGACAGCACACCGTCGACAGATCGTTGCAGTATGCCGCGAACAATCAACGCCACACTTTCGCGGGCGACGGGTCGAAACGCTTTCCAGAGCCCGCGCGAACACACGATGTTGACGACTCCGGTCTCGTCTTCGAGGTTGAGAAACGTGATGCCCTTCGCGGTGCTGGGGCGCTGTCGGTGCGTGACGAGACCGGCGACCTCGATTCGTCGGTCGGCTTCGGCGGTGCGCAGGTCGGTGACGGATAAGACCCCGCGCCGACAGAGGTCGTCCCGCACGAATTGGACGGGGTGCAGTCCGGGTGACACTCCGGTCGCCCAGCGGTCCTGGATCATCGTGTCGATTTCACCCATCTCGTTGAAAAACGGTAGTTGAATCGTGGGGGCGATGTTGGGCAGGTATTCGGGGCGGCTCTCGGCGGCGTAGCCCGCTTCCCAGAGCGCCTCGCGGCGACTGAGCCCCAGAATGTCGAACGCACCGGCGGTGGCGAGGGCTTCGAGTTGCGCGCGTTCCAGTCCGGTTCGGCGAACGAGGTCGTGCAGGTCGCAAAAATCTCCGTTCGCGTCGCGTTCGGCAACAATCGCGGTTGCTACTTTTCGCCCAATTCCGCGAACGTCAGCAAGCCCCATGCGCACCGCAAAATTCCCGTCTCGTCGGTGACGGGCCGTCTCGTCCGGTGCGTTCGGGTCGAACGGCGGCACGGGCTGGTCGTTGTGAACAAGGCACGTGTCGATTCCGGT
>JAEMRP010000029.1:1577-9117 GCA_016463265.1 Microbacteriaceae bacterium
CGAATGACGTCGGCGTCGGCTCCGCTGCATCCACCGACCGCCATCGCGATCTGCATGAGTTGTTCTTGAAAGATGGGCACGCCCATGGTTCGTTCGAGAACGGGAATGAGGTTCGGGTGGTCGTAGGTGATGGGTTCTTGTCCCGTTCGACGGCGAATGAACGGGTGAACGCTTCCGCCTTGAATCGGTCCGGGACGAACCATCGCGATTTGAACGACAAGGTCGTAGAAGCGCCTTGGGCGAAGGCGGGGGAGTAATCCCATCTGTGCCCGCGATTCGATTTGGAAGACACCGATGACGTCCGCCCGACACATCGCGTCGTACACCGCGGGTTCTTCGCGCGGGACCGTGCCCAAATCGAATACTTCGCCGAATCGTTTCTCGATTTCCACAAAGACCTGGTTGATGGCTCCCAACATTCCGAGCCCCAAGAGGTCGAACTTCACGAGCCCCATATACGCGCAGTCGTCTTTGTCCCACTGCAGGACCGTTCGACCCGGCATTCGCGCGTGTTCGATGGGGACGACTTCTCCGACGGGTTGTTCGGTGAGGACCATCCCGCCCGAGTGGATTCCGAGGTGCCTCGGCAACGTCAGGGTTTCGTTCGCGAGTCGCACGATGTGTTCGGGGATCTCAGAGGTTTCCGTTGGGTCGAGCCGCCGCCACCGTTCGACAAGCCTCGACCACGTGTTCTGGTCGTCGACTCCGTGCCCGAACGCGCGGGCGATGTCGCGGATTGCGCTCTTCGGTCGATAGGTGATGACGTTGGCAACTTGGGCCGCGTTTCGTCGACCGTATTTCTCGAACACGTATTGGATGACTTCTTCGCGGCGGTCGGTGTCGAAGTCGACGTCGATGTCGGGCGGTTCGTCACGCAGAGCGGACAGGAAGCGTTCGAACGGCAACCCGTATGCGATTGAGTCGACGGCGGTGATTCCGAGTGCGTAACAGACGGCCGAGTTGGCGGCGCTGCCCCGTCCCTGACACAGGATTCGGCGTGAGCGCGCGAATTCGACGATGTCGTGAACGATGAGGAAGTAGCCGGGGAAGTCGAGTTCCTCGATGACGGTGAGTTCCCGTTCGATTCGTTCGGTCACGTCGGGTCCCGCGTTCGGGTACAGGCGGGGAACGGCCGCCCAGACGAGTTCCCGCAGTCGCCCCATGACGGTCTGTCCGTCGGGCAGGTCGAATTTAGGCAAGTGGGGTGTTGCTCGTTTGAGCTCGAATGCACATTCGCGCGCGATGCGGACGCTCTCGGCCACGGCACCGGAGTATCGACCGAACATGCGGTCCATGTCGGCGGGGGATCGCAATCGGTTCGCAGGTCCGGCCGGCAGATACCCGTCGTGGTCGTCGAGCGAACGGCGGCTGCCGAGTGCAGCGAACGCGGTGAACAGTTCGTATTCCGACGGAAGCGCGTAGTGCACGTTCCCCGTGGCAACGACAGGTAGTTCCCGTTCCCGAGCGAGTTCGGCGAGAACATCGTTGTGGACGTCGTCGAGAGGAACCCCGCGGTGCCACAGTTCGACGACGACGGAATCCCGACCGAATCGTTCGACCAGTTCGTCTAGGGCCATCCCCGCACGCCGCACATCGGCGGGGGCAGGCAGTGACCCTTCGGGCAGGCGTGTTCGAACAGGTCCGCGTCGGCAACCGGTCAAAACGATCCATTCGCCGTTCGCCCGCGCGGTCAGGTCGTCGATGTCGTACCGCGGTTCGTGTTTCGCACCGCCCGACAAGTGCGCTTCGGTGATGGCGCCAGCAAGCCGGTGGTACCCCGCCTGTCCGCGTGCGAGGACGAGCAGGTGTTGGTCGGTATCACCCCGCAGGGTGAGCTCTGAGCCGAAGATGGTCGGCAACCCCGTTCCCTCGGCGGCTTCGGCGAATCGGGCGGCCCCGTGGAACCCGTCGTGGTCGGTGAGGGCGAGCCCAGATAGACCCAGCCGCACCGCTTCGGTGACGAGCCGTTCCGGCGGGGATACGCCGTCGAGGAAGCTGAAGGCGCTGTGTGCGTGCAGTTCGGCGTACTCGACCATCAGTCGTACCGCGCTTCAATGGTCCAGGTGTCACCGTCGGACAGAAGCACCCACGCCGCACCGCGGGTGTCGATGACTTGCAATCGGTATCGCAGCACCCCGCCCGTCCACCAGCGTTCGGCAATCGGCCACGGACCGCTCCATTCGACGATGTCGCGGGTTCGCCCCTCGAATTCGAGGACGCGCGGTGGTTCGGCGAACACTTCGGCGGGCGGAATAACAGCACGCCCGCGCAGGATCACGGTCGGTCGATCGTGATACACGGTGGTCGGCAGTAACGCGGCGAGGTGACCGGGCCACGGTTCGGTGGCACGACGTTCGATGACGGGTTTGTCGCCCCACGGGCTGAGGACTTCACGGTCGGCGAGGGTTCGCCCGCCGGTGACAGTGGCGGTGAGGACGCCCTCGTGTCCGAGGATGCTTTGGACGCGGGACAGCACCGAGTGGATTCGATCGCCGGCAGGTTCACCCCACAGTGCCGGTTCGTATCGGCTGATGTGGGCGAGTTGGTCGGGTGCGATTCGAACGCGCACGATTCCGTCGCCCGCGAAACCCTCGGTGCTCGTGTCGGTCGTGAATCGGGCAATCGAATCGAGTTGCCAGCGAACTCGGTCCACGACGTCCGCGGCGGTAAATGACCGCGGGTGTGCCCAACAGCGTTCGTGTTCGTCGCCGCGTTCCGTGGACAGCGTCACCCACACCGCGGTGCAGACGAATCGGGCGCGGGCGAGAGTGTCGATGAATTCGTCGGCGACGGCGCGCACGGTGAACGCGAGTTCGTCGGCGCGAACAATCGCGGGTTCACAGTCGATGACTCGGGTGTAGTCGACGGGAACGTCGCGGGGGATGACGGGGGAGTCGTCGTGGCCGGCCGCCGATCGGTGCAGCAGTTCGCCCGCGACTCCGAATCGGTCACGAACCGCCCCCGCATCCAGCGCCGCGAATGCACCCAGTGTCGTGATGCCCAATCGCCGCAGTAACCCGACGAGGTCGGCGTCGCCCACGCGGTCGACGGACAGTGGTGCAAGGAATTGGTCCGACCGATCAACCGGGACGATACACACGGGGTTCGCTCGGGTCGCCGCAGTAACGGCGGTGAACAGTCCGTCGGCGATGCCGATGCGGGCATCGGGGTGAACGGCTCGTAGTGCCTCGGCGGCGAGGTCTTCGCCCCGGTAGTACCGCGCCGGTCCGCGCGCTCCCATCGCGATGCGCCCGGGTTGCAGCACCCTGACCAGCGGCACGGTGTTCTCGACGGACACGATGACGGGGTCGAAGTGTCGAACCGCGGCGGCTTCGTCTTCGAATCGGTCGGACCATCCCGGAATGTCGACAACGAGAACCCTGGTCACGAGACGACTCGCAGTCGTCGAACGGGTGGGACCGAATCGGTTTCGCGGTCGAGCGGCCACGGCAGAATCCCAGTCTTAGTGACACCACGAACGGATGCCCGCAGATGGATGTCGCGTGACGACAGCACGCCGTGGCCGTCGCCGACGCCGTGGTTCACGACGCTCGTGACCTCGATTCGGGCGGTCGCCCCTGGCCATTCACCAAGAACGACGAGGACGGCACCGGTGCGGTGTGCGAGGGCCGTGACGCGCGCGGCACTCGTGGGGGACAACCCGTGTGGCGACCGCGCGAGAACGACGCTGAAGCCGTCACAGACGGCCCCGACGACCGTCGCCCAGTGTTCTTTCGGGTTCGGAATCGACACGAACCGATCGAGCAAAATGCCGGCGCCTTGAACCGCCTCGATTCCGAGGTGGGGGAATCCGATCGCGGCGCACCACCCCGATTCCCGCACCGATTCGACGGCCAGACCCAACGCCAAGCTGAAAGACGGAGAAATCGAATAGACACCGCCGGGCACGAGCCCGCCCCCGATCAACGGGGACAGCGCGGGATGCACGGGAAGACGGGGGACGACTTTCGTCCCCTCCATCTCGCGAATCTTGTCGCGCAACGCCGATACTTCGAACATATGTTCGAATCTACCTGTTGCGGCCGACATTAATCAAACTACAGAGAAAAAGGCCCCGAACCGTTTCCGATCCGGGGCCATCGCGTGCGCGAAGGGGGACTTGAACCCCCACGCCCATAAGGGCACTAGCACCTCAAGCTAGCGCGTCTGCCATTCCGCCACCCGCGCGCGAGTCACATTGCTGCAACGAGACACCACCATACCAGCATTCGTTGTTCGACAAAAACGCTACGGTGGAGGCGTGACCGACCACCACGAGGAACTTTCCGAGACCGCGCGCATCGCCCGCGACCTCATCCGTTTCGACACCTCGAACTGGGGAAACGGTGTCGCGAACTCCGAGACCGAGGCCGCCCACTACGTCGGCGATTACCTCTCGGCATTGGGTCTCGACGTCACCTACATCGACTCCGAGCCGGGTCGCACCTCGGTCATCACGCGCGTCGCCGGCGCGAACCCCGAACTTCCTGCACTCGTCGTTCACGGACACCTCGATGTCGTTCCCGTCGACCCCGACGCCTGGAGCGTCGATCCGTTTGTGGGCGAAATCCGCGACGGCATGTTGTGGGGACGCGGTGCGGTCGACATGAAAGACATGGACGCGATGATCCTCACGGCTCTGCGCGAAATGCACGACACAGGCCAGAAGCCTCACCGAGACCTCGTCGTCGCGTTTTTCGCCGACGAAGAGAACGGCGGCGAGTACGGTTCGCACCACGTTGTGACGAAACACCCCGAACTGTTCGCCGGCGCCACGGAAGCCATCAGTGAGGTCGGCGGCTATTCCGTCACCATCGGCGACCAGCGCGCCTACCTGTTGCAGACGGGCGAGAAGGCTCTTGTCTGGGCGACCCTGACGGCGCACGGAACGGCCGCGCACGGGTCACGTGTCATGCCAAACAACGCGGTGACGAAACTGGCCGAAGCGGTCGTGAAGTTGGGCCGAGCGGAGTGGCCCGTTCAGATGACCCGCACGACAACCGCCTTGGTCGCAGCAGTCGCTGACATCCTGGGGCTCGACCCAACAGGCGACCCACGCGACATTATTCGCGCGACGGGACTCGCCGCGGGGTTCCTAGAACCGTCCCTCTCGACCACGTCGAATCCGACCCAACTGACCGCCGGCTACAAGCACAACGTCATTCCCGACACGGCGAGCGCCGCCATCGACATTCGCCCCCTTCCTGGTCACGAGGACGAGGTGTTGGGGCGGGTGCGAGAGATCGTCGGTCCCGACATTGACGTTTCGATCGTGACCCAGGACATTGGGCTGGAAAACGCCTTTGACGCGCCCATTGTTGACGCGATGGCGAAGGCGCTGCGCGCGCAGGACCCCGGTGCGACGATGCTTCCGTATTTGTTGTCGGGCGGGACGGACAACAAGGCCATGGCGCTCCTCGGCATCGCCGGATACGGCTTTGCGCCGCTACGGTTACCCGCCGACCTCGATTTCCCGTCGCTGTTCCACGGCGTGGACGAAAGGGTGCCGCTCGACGCGCTCGATTTCGGTCACCGCGTCCTCACCGATTTCCTGCTCGACTACTAGAACAATAGGCGTATGACACCCCTGGACTACGTCAACATCGTCCCCGCGCTGATCCTCGGGCTCATACAGGGGCTCACCGAATTCCTTCCGATTTCGTCGAGCGCCCACCTGCGCATCACCGGCCTGTTCCTGCCCGGGGCGGAAGACCCCGGTGCGACGTTCACGGCCATCACCCAGATCGGCACGGAACTGGCAGTTCTGCTGTATTTCCGCAACGACATCGCAAACATCTTTCGCTCGTGGTTCTTATCGGTGTTCTCGCGTCAACGCGGCGCTGGTCGCTTCTTGACTCCCGAGCAGCGCGTCCAGGCGCGTCTCGGCTGGTACATCATCGTGGGAACGATTCCGATCGCCGTCCTTGGACTGATGTTTCAGGACACGATCCGAGAGACGTTCCGTTCGCTCTGGTTGATTGGAGCCGTTCTCGTCATTTTCGGCATCTTCCTGTGGATTGCCGACAAGGTCGGGCGAACCGACCGCGTCCTCGCCGATATGAAACTGCCGCAGGGAGTCGCCATCGGGCTTGCCCAAGCGCTCGCTCTCATTCCCGGTGTCTCACGTTCTGGCGCGACCATCTCGATGGCACGGGCGCTCGGCTTCAATCGTGCCGCAGCTGCACGATTCGCCTTCCTACTCGCGATACCCGCCGTCCTCGCGAGCGGCATTTACGAGACTTACAGCGCACTCAAAGACCAGATCACGGGCGAGGGTACGATTCCGACCATCCCGTTCACGTGGTACGAGATCGGTGCGGCCACCGGCGTCGCTTTCGTCGTCGGGCTCGCGGTCATCGCGTTCCTCATGAACTACCTCAAGAAGCACAGCTTCCTGCCGTTCGTCATCTACCGAATCCTGCTCGGTGGCACGATTCTCGTGCTGCTGGCGATCGGCACTATCCAGCCCTAAGAGCCCTGCGGCCCCTCGTCGCTCTTGCGCAGGAACTGTTCGAACTCGGCGGCAATCGCGTCGCCCGTTGCCTCGGGTCCCGTCGCCGCATCACGGTCTTCTTCGAGTCGTGCAATGTAATCGCTCATGTCCTCATCGCCCTCAGCGATTTCGTCGACCGACTCTTCCCATTCCTTCGCTTGCGCCTCGAATTCAACGAGGTCGATGTCGAGATCGGCGATCGTGTTGAGTTCGGTCACGAGCGACAGTGTCACCTTGGGCGACGGCGAGTGAAGCGCATAGTGGGGAACACCCGCCCACAACGACAACGTCGGGATTCCGACCTGCTCGGCGAACTGGGCGACAACCGTCGTGATGCCGATGTGACCCTCGTACTGCGAACGCTCGCAGTCCAATAGTTCGCGGACCTGGGCGTTGTCACTCGTTCGGCCGACCTCGATTGGGCGAGTGTGAGGGACTTCGGCGAGCGCCGCCCCCACCACGATGAGTCCGGTGATGTCAGCCGCGAGGGCTTCGTCCAGGAACGTCGCGGCGAATGTGGGCCATGACCGCGACGGCTCGGTTCCCAGCAACACGTGGACGCTCGTCGAAATGTCACTGGGGGAATACAGGGTTGCGGTTGGCCAGTTGATGCGACGACCCTCATCGGGAGTGAATTCGATGGTCGGACGGACCTGCTGGTAGTCGTAGTAGACCTCGGTGTCGACCGAGAACGTCGAATCGAGTGCATAGCGAGCGATGACCGACCGAACCGCGCTCGTGGCGGCGTCCCCGGCGTCGTTCCACCCCTCAAACGCAACGATCAACGGGCGACCCGTTTTCGCAGAGAACACTGACATCGACGACCTTTCTGTACGCCTTCAACAATAGACGCGTCTAGACTCAACGACGTGAGTGCGACAAACCCCCAGGCCGTGTTGTGGGACCTTGACGGGACAATCATTGACTCCGAGCCCTACTGGCTCCTGTCCGAACAACGCCTCGTCGAAGAGTTCGGTGGAACGTGGTCCGAAACGGACGGTTTCGCGCTAATTGGAGCTGGTTTGACCAACGCGGCTGAACACTTGC
>JAEMRP010000030.1 GCA_016463265.1 Microbacteriaceae bacterium
GAGTTCCTGAAGAACCAGTCGCACAACACCTACAAGGAACAGTCCTACGGTGTTCCCCACGGTTACGGCGCGAACCTCCTTCAGTACAACACCGAGGTTTTCCCCGAGGCTCCGACCTCGTGGAGTGTCGTGTGGGATGCGAACAGCCCCCACGCAGGCAAGATCACGGCATACGACTCGCCCATTTACATCGCTGACGCAGCGCTGTACTTGATGAAGACGCAGCCTGACCTCGGAATCACGAACCCCTACGCACTCGACGAGACGCAGTTCGCTGCGGCAATCGAACTGCTCAAGGTTCAGCGTGGCGTTGTCGGCGAGTACTGGAGCGACTACCTCGCGCAGGCTCAGTCCTTCACGACCGGTGACACCGTCGTGGGAACCACGTGGCAGGTCATCACCAACGTCCTCCAGGGCGAGGGTGCACCGATCGCATCCGTTCTACCCGAAGAAGGATCGACCGGTTGGTCGGACACATGGATGATCTCGGCAGCGACCGAGGCCCCCACGTGTGCCTACCTCTGGCTCGAGCACATGGCTGACCCGGAAACCAACGCGATGGCCACTGGCTATTTCGGTGAAGCTCCCTCGAGCGACGCCGCGTGTGACTTCCGCACCGACTGCGAGGCGTTCCACGCTGGTGACCCCGCATACGCCGCGCAGCTCTGGTACTGGACGACCCCGGTCGCCGAGTGCCTTGACGGTCGTACCGACGTAATGTGCATGGACTACCCCGCCTGGACTCAGGCGTGGCAGGAAATCAAGGGCTAATTAGCCCAAGGAGTAAGACATGACCACTGTGTCCTCGTCTGCACCCGACCGAGTCGGGGAGTCGCCAACGCGCGCCTCCCTGGCTCGGCGGGGCTCCGTCTTTCTTTATCGTCACGCAAAGGTTCGCCTTGCGTTGCTCTTGTCCGCGCCGCTCTTCTGGCTCGGGCTCGTCTACATCGCGGCCCTCGTCGCCCTTCTCATCACCGCGTTCTGGACCGTCGATTCCTTCACCGGCGAAATCATCGTCGACTGGAACATCACCAACATCACGAAGGTTCTCGGGGACGCGCTCTATCACGCCGTCACGCTGCGAACCGTCGGTGCAGCGGTACTCGTCACCCTCATCGACATCGCCATCGCGCTCCCGATCGCGTTTCTCATGGCAAAAGTCGCCAGCCCCGGTGTGCAGCGAGCTCTCGTCATCGCTATCCTCATGCCCTTGTGGGCGTCCTACTTGGTCAAGGCGTATGCCTGGCGAAGCCTCCTCTCGCAGGATGGCGTCATCGACTGGATGCTCGGGCCCATCGGTGGTGAATCGCCCGGCTACGGGTTTGAAGGTTCCGTGCTCACGCTGGCCTATTTGTGGCTTCCGTTCGTCATCCTTCCGATTTTCACCGCGCTCGAGCGCGTGCCCGATTCCCTGTTGGACGCGTCGAGCGACCTCGGAGCGAAAACAGGACGCACCTTCCGTCACATCGTGTTCCCGCTCATTGTTCCCGGAATTATCGCGGGAAGTATTTTTAGTTTCTCGTTGACACTGGGCGACTACATCGCGGTGCGAATCGTCGGTGGCGCAACGCAAATGCTGGGAACACTGGTGTACGCGAATGTGGGTGTGGCGAACAACCTCCCACTCGCGGCAGCGGTGTCCCTGATTCCGTTGGGCATCATTTTCATCTATCTCGGTGTCGTGCGTCGCACGGGCGCCCTCAACAACCTATGAGCCCCGCATGAGACTTTCACTTCCATCCAAGTTCCTGTTGTGGGGTGCCACCGCGGTCACTCTCGCGTTCATCTACGTCCCGATTCTCGTGGTTGTTCTCAACTCGTTTTCGACCAGCAAGACGTTGTCCTGGCCACCCCCCGGGTTCACCACCGAGTGGTGGGGCAAAGCATTCACGAACGCTGGTGCTTTGTCCGCGATTTCGACCTCGCTCGTCGTCGCCGCCGTGTCGACAGTGATTGCACTGCTGCTTGGAACGGCGTTGTCATTCGCCCTTCACCGCTTTGACTTCTTCGGAAAGTCGACGGTCAATCTCCTCGTCGTTCTCCCCATCGCACTTCCTGGAATCGTCACGGGTATCGCTTTGAACAATGCTTTCCGCACCATGTTGGACATCCAACTGGGGTGGTTCACGATCATCGTCGCCCACGCGACCTTCTGTGTTGTGACGGTGTTCAACAATGTGTTCGCTCGTCTGCGCCGAGTCGGAACCTCCCTGGAAGAAGCGTCAAGCGACCTTGGCGCAGGCATCTGGACAACATTCCGGCTCGTGACGTTTCCGCAGATTCGCTCGGCGCTATTCGCCGGCGGGCTGCTGTCGTTCGCGCTGTCGTTCGACGAAATCATTGTCACGACATTTACCGCCGGTAGTGGCGTTCAGACACTGCCGATTTTCATCCTCGACAACATGTTCCGTCCGAACCAGGCGCCAATCGTCGCCGTAGTTGCCGTCGTCATGATTCTGATTGCGATTGTGCCGATTTACATCGCTCAGCGACTCACGACAACCGACAATCGCTAGCGGTCCGGTCCGGCGACGGCCGTTGCACTGACGCCATCAACTAACACTCGAACCGTCGCGACCCCATCCGTAACACCGCAGGATTCCTCTGCTTGAATGGCGGGCTCGCACGGGGTCGTGTCCCCGGCGAGTGAGCGAGTTGCGACGGCGGAAGCGGCGAGTTCGGCGGTTCGAATTGCGTCGGTCACCCGCAGAATCACCGCAGCGCCTCCCAGCCCCCCTAAACCCAGCATCACCACGGCACCGAACAACACGAGTGACGTCAAGCTGCCCGAACCGCGATCTAGCGCGGTGCGCACTGCGTCACCGTGACGTGTTCCATGAGTGGCAGTGGCGGCGGAAACCGGGCGTGAACACAGACCTCGAGAGATTCGCGGCGAGCCGACCAGTCTGCTGACGGCACGCTGTTTTCCGATGCGGCAAGGCTCAATTCCTCCGGTTCGCCCCGAACGATGGCTCTAGCCGTCTCGGCTGCCACGGATGTCGCCGAGATGGCGTCCATTGACCACCGAATTGCGCCGATGACAAGCCCGACAACGAGGAGCAGAGCCGGGATTGCGATGGCGATTTCTGTCGTAACGAGCCCACGCTCGTCACGTGACGATCGACAGAGCACCGCTGATGACGTCGGTCAAAAGGTTCTGCACGGGATTGCTCTTGAGGACGACGGCGAGCAACCCAGCAAAGCCAGCCGCGGCGACCGTCGCGATGGCATATTCGGCGGTGGCGGCACCGCGTTCAGAGATATCTGTTTCGAGTGGAGTAAATGTAGTGTTCATACACTCAGGATGCCGACATCCAGAAATCCCCGACGACTAATTCATCAACCTGTTGACAGGTGGTGGCTAAGAGCCGCTGTGAGTGATGATTACCCCCGGTTATGCAGGGCTTGCCCAAATCTCGAGTTGAATTCCGTCGGGGTCACGCAAGTAAGCCCATCGTGAACCAGCAAGATCCCCATCGGTGAGCGTTACGGGTGGAGCGTTGAAAACCGCACCGCGCTCGAGAAGTGTGTCGAATGCAGAGATTACATGCGTCAGTTTAACGTCAAGCATGAGCAGCGCCCTGAGTTGATGGGCGGGAATTGCTAGGCTTGGGTAATGGAAAAAAGCGTTGCTGTTCACAATCGTCTTGATGTTCAGTACCTCCGCGCGCTCGCCGTCGTGTCCGTTGTGGCTTACCACTTTTGGCCAAACCGATTGGTCAGCGGTTTTCTCGGAGTCGATGTGTTTTTCGTGATTTCTGGCTTTCTCATCACTTCCCTCATCCTTAGGGAAGTGAGCGCCACGGGAACCCTTCGCCTTTCGGCATTCTGGGTGCGCCGAATTCGACGAATATTTCCCGCGGCGATCACCGTCATAATCGCAACCGCGATTGCGACAAACCTGTCAGGGTTGACCGCTCAGATTCTCGCGAGCGGCCGTCACGTCTTCGCGTCGGCGTTCAGCTTCGAAAATATACTCCTCGGTCTTGACGCAACCGACTACGACCGTCGCGGCGACATGACATCACCGCTTCAACACTATTGGTCACTTTCGGTCGAAGAGCAGTTCTATCTTGTGTGGCCGATTCTCGTAATCGGCGCCATCGGGCTCGCCAAAATATCGCGGGTGTCTTCGGTCCGACTGCTCGGAATCGCAATCGTCGGGATTGCCGCCGGATCACTCATTTACGCTATCGTCGTCACACAGGGTGTCGCTGCGTCCTATTTCGACACCCTCGCACGGGCGTGGGAACTCGCTCTTGGTGCAGGCGTTGCGCTGTTGGCTCAACGTGATACCAAGCCGTGGCGCGGTCAACTAATCACCAATAGATTGGCCTGGCTAGCATTGGCGACAACATTCGCGATTCCAGGCCTCAACGATTTTACTCCAGGAATCGGCGTTCTACCGGCCGTGCTTGCCACTGCAATCATCCTCGCGACCGGAAACGTGTCGACGCCAAAAACGAGCGGCCGTCGCGTCGTCGTGTCGGAGTTCAGTTTCGAAAATGTAATCCTCGGTCTTGACGCAACCGACTACGACCGTCGCGGCGACATGACGTTGCGTCGCTTCGCTCAGCCGGTTCTTTTTGTTGCGAAATGGGTCGGTGATCGTTCGTATTCGATCTACCTTTGGCACTGGCCGATCGTGATCCTGTCTCCAGTTTTCCTCGGGTTCGCACTAGCCGGCGCATCAAAAATTGGTGCGCTGGTGCTCGTCCTCATACTGGCCGAACTCACTTACCGTTTTGTCGAAAACCCGGTGCGACACGCACGAGCACCCTGGACGTTCAAACCTCTGTTCGCTGGTTCCATTGCACTGGTGACTTCGGCGGCGGTTGTCGCGGTGACCGTCCTATATCCACACGATCTGGGCGAAAAAGAACCTCCCGATCCACTCTTGGCAAGCATGCTTTCTGAGCCGCTGGAGGTGGACACCCCGGGATTGGTTGAAGAGTTCCAATACACGCTCCCATACTGCGTCGGCGCCGGGGCGGCCGTATTCGTCTGCCCGAATAGCAATTTGGTGGAATTTGACGCGTCCTCTTATCGCCCGGTACCACCCCCGTCGGCTACTTGCCCATATGAGGTGGCAAATTCAATCAACGATTGCGTTATTGGTGACACTGCGGCGACCCGGAGCATCGCTCTCGTTGGCGATTCGCACGCGCAGGCTATGTGGGCGAGCATAGACCTGATCGGTAAACGCGCCAATTACGCCGTTCACTTATTCATCGCCTCTCGATGTTCGTATCGCCTTGACCACTTCCGCTGGTGCACGCGACGCAATCTCGAGATTCAACCGAGGCTGAACTCCGGAGAATTCGATCTTGTAATCCTCGCGCAGTCAGCAGAGGTTATCGAGGCCAGCGTCGAAAATCCGGCGATTCCAGCCAACCCTTTCGTTGAATTGTTTGGTGAACTTAATGCCAATGGAATAAATGTTGCAGTCGTGAAAGACAATCCAAAACGTGGGCCGGAATTGTATTCGTGTTTGCTTTACAACCGAAACGAGCCCGGTTCGTGCACGGTGCCGTTCCAGCCCCAAATGGATTTGGCAACTCAGACCGCACTCGATCTGGAATTGCCCATCATCAATCTTGACACTGTTTATTGCCCGGGCAATCGTTGCGGTGCCGTTCGAGGTGGAATGTTCGTTTGGAGGGATGACGGACACATTTGGCCGTTCTTTCACCTCACCGCGGCGCCTTTGGTGTGGAGCCAATTGATGGAGAACGATCTGATTTACCCACAACGGTGAACGAATCAGCCAAGGGAAGAGGCATCATGGAAACTCGCGAACCAACGCTCGACGACATCGACGAACTGCGTCAACTGATCGATTCGCAAGAGAGTGCGCTCGACTCGAAACACAAGCCAGCATCTGCCTCGTGGCCCATTGAACTCATCCGTGGGCACAACGATGCCCCGCGAAATCGCGTCTGGATTGAGGGCGGCAGAATCGTCGCGTGGGCGAGTGTTCAACCCGACGAGCACCGTCATCGTGTCGAGATCGAGCTCTTTCGCGTACCCGGGTTTTCCGCCTTTGCCGATGTGTGGGAGTGGTGCCGGGTTCTTGGTGACGAGGAATTCCACGACTGGACGCTGTGGCCGACCGCGAACTACCGCGACGAGGAAATGGCCGACCTGTTCACGTCGACGGGATTCGAGTTACTGCGCCGCTACCACCTGCTCACACGACCTCTGAGCGGCGAGGACTACCCGGTTCTCCCCGCGAGCACGTCGATTGACCTCATCACCACCGATGAGGATTTCGCCGACTGGCACCGCGCCCACCAAGACGCATTCTCTCAACACTTTGGCTTTACGCCGCGACCTGCGGAAACCTGGATCCCGCATTTCCGCGATTACGACGGTGTCGACCCCGATGGGCGGTTCCTACTTCGTGTCGACGGCCAAGTCGCCGGGTTCGTCAGTTGCACCAACGACAACGCTCACGAAAACGGCGGGTTCGTCGACGTGCTGGGCGTTTGTCACGACTTCCAGGGTCGCGGTTTAGGCGAATTGTTGTTGCGCTGGGCCTTCGCGTATTGCGCGAGCCGCTCATTCAGTGACGTCGACCTCGCGGTGGACACGGGAAACTCGTCAGGAGCGTTAGGACTGTATTCGAAGGTTGGATTCACCACGCTGTCCGAGTACCACCTCTACGCGAGGCCGACCGACTAGGTGAACTACCGTCTAGCGAACGACGCGGTCAACCGCGATCAACAACACGGCGGTCCGGAAGGGCTGCGAGGTGAGACCAGCCTCGGAGTAGCGGTTTTGCGGTGTCATCAATAAGAGAACGCCGTCGTGTACCCGTTCATTGCGGGTTGGCCTCCGAGGTGCGCATAGAGGACGTTGCTGCCCTCTGGGAAATAGCCCTCGCGGACGAGATCGATCATGGCGGCCATCGACTTACCTTCGTAGACGGGGTCGGTGATCATCCCATCCATGCGTGCAGCGAGTTCGATGGCCTCGATTGTCCGAGGGCCGGCGATGCCATAAATTCCGTCGTGCCAACGGTCGAGTAGAACGATTTCATCGTCCCTGACCTCGCGACCCAGTTCGATACCCGTTGCGGTGCGACGCGCGATGCGCGCAATCTGTTCCCAGGTCTTTTCCACCGTTGCCGACGCATCGATTCCCAGAACCGTGGATGCACGATCCGAGTGGGCAAATCCGGCAATCATTCCACCCTGTGTTGACCCGGTCACCGAACAAACAATCACGTTGTCAAAGGTGACACCGAGTTCTTTTTCCTGGTCTTCGACTTCGAACGCCCATCCGGCAAAGCCATGACCGCCCAGTTCGTGGTCGGACGCCCCGGCGGGAATCGGATAGGGCTTGCCGCCACGTTCCTCAACAGACGCGATGGCCTCTTCCCACGACTTCCGAAACCCGATATCGAACCCTGCCGGGTCGAGTCGTACGTCGCCACCAAGGATGCGACTCAACAGGATGTTGCCCGTCTTCTCGTAATTGACCTCGTCCCAGTCAACCCAGTGCTCTTGGACGAGCACGGCTCGAAGACCCAGTTTCGCTGCAACCGCCGCGACCTGACGAGTGTGGTTCGACTGCACACCACCGATCGACACGAGGGTGTCACATCCCTGGTTGATGGCGTCGGCCGCGAGGTATTCCAACTTGCGCGTCTTGTTGCCGCCAAAGGCTAACCCTGAATTGACGTCTTCTCGCTTTGCCCACAGTGCGACCTTGCCACCGAGGTGTTCGGTCAAGCGATCGAGGCGGTGAACTGGCGAAGAGCCAAATCGCAGATTGACGCGGGGAGTATTCTCGAGGGCAGCACGTGTCATGGGATAATACTAATCAGTGACGTAGAGCCGATGCTGGTCCTCTATGCGGAAACTAAGGCAAGGACAACGATGTCCAACACAACAATTGACAGTCTGTTACACGAAAAACGTCGCTTCCCACCGTCGGCCGATTTCGTCGCTAACGCCATAGCTCAGCCCGAGTTGTACGAGGCCGCAGCGGCGGACCGCCTCGGTTTCTGGGCTGACCAAGCGCGCGCGCTGCACTGGCACAAACCCTTCACCCAGACGCTGGACTGGTCTGATGCCCCATTCGCGAAGTGGTTTGCCGATGGCGAGATTAATGTTGCCTACAATTGTCTCGATCGTCACGTCGAGGCTGGACTCGGTGACCGCGTTGCCATCCAGTTCGAAGGTGAGCCCGGCGACTCACGCGCCATCACCTACCGCGAATTGACCGACGAGGTCCGGAAGGCGGCAAACCTTCTCGCCAGCCTCGGTGTGGTGCGCGGCGACCGAATTGCCATCTACATGCCGCTTATCCCCGAGGCCGTTGTCGCGATGCTCGCCTGTGCGCGCGTTGGCGCGATTCACTCGGTCGTGTTTGGTGGTTTCGCCGCCGAGAGCCTTCGCGCCCGAATCGATGACGCAGAGGCCAAACTCGTCATCACCGCAGATGGCGGTTTTCGCAAGGGCGCCGTGTTCAACCTCAAGGACGCGGTCGATGAGGCCGTCGCGCAGACTCCGACCGTCGAGAAGGTGCTTGTCGTCAAGCGCACCGGAAATGACGTTGCGTGGGTTGCCGGACGAGACCTCTGGTGGCACGACGAGATCGCCCCCATGAGCGATGACCACATCGCGCAGGGATTCCCCGCCGAAAACCCGTTGTTCATTCTGTATACCTCTGGCACGACCGGAAAACCGAAGGGAATACTCCACACGAGCGGCGGCTATCTGACGCAGGCAACGTTCACCCATAAAAACGTCTTCGATCTTCACCCCGAATCAGACGTTTATTGGTGCACGGCCGACATCGGCTGGATCACCGGCCACTCGTACGTCGTTTACGGCCCACTCGCCAACGGTGCGACCCAGGTCATCTACGAGGGCACACCCGACTTCCCCGCTCCCGGTCGCTGGTGGGACATCATCGAAAAATACAAGGTGTCAATTTTCTACACCGC
>JAEMRP010000031.1:0-3178 GCA_016463265.1 Microbacteriaceae bacterium
GCCAGGGCGCAGCCATCGACCCGAGGGACGTCGCGAACTCATCCCAGCCCACCAGATTGTAGGTGGCGTGCGTATCGCGCGTCTTCACGTTGTCCCAGTGAACGGACGCAAACTTCTCTTCGATGGAATAGACCCGCGCTGCGCGGTCAGCCGCATCCGACAAACCCGCGATCGCGAACATTCGTTCCAGGTGACCTCGGTACGCCTCACGAATCGACGCAAAGGTATCCTCGCGGAAATACGATTCGTCGGGTAGTCCGATTCCGCTCTGCTCGAGAAAAACAAGGTACCGCTCGGGGTCACCCGGGTCGTTATCTACCCACATCGACAGGAACGAACCGATTCCGTCTCGTTCGAATTCACCGAGCGCCGACATGAACTCTGCAAGGCTTGCCACGCCGTCGATTCGATTCAGAAGTGGCTTCAGGGGCGAAGCGCCGAGCGCGTTGACGGCGTCGACATTCATGAAGCTCGTGTAAAGGTCTCCGACCTTGCGGGCCTCAGTACCCTCGGCGGCCGACTGGCACTCCTCGATAATCTCACGAACGGCTTTTTCGGCCTCTTCGGCAAGAACGTGGAATGACCCGTACCGGGCGCGATCCTCGGGGATGGGCGTCCGCTCAATCCAGCGTTCGTTAATGTGTCGGTACAAATCGTCCGCGGGACGAATCGCGTCGTCGCGTTCGTCAATTTCAATTCCAGATTTCGGCATGGTCACTCCTGTAAGTGGGTGTCGTTAGTTGAGTAGACCGAACTGTTCGGCTTTTTTCGTTGGTCCCGCAACCAGGATTTCGTCGGTGTCCTCAAGAACAGTGTTGCTGTCGGCGTTGACCCATTCGCCGTCTCCGCGTTTGACCGCCATGACCGTCACACCGAAGCGCTTGCGGATTTCCGTATCACCGAGTCGCTCCCCGATGATGTGTGCGTTCGGAGTCGTCTTGATTATGGCGTAGTTCGAATCGACCTCGATGAAGTCGGCCGAGCCCTTCACCTGGTGGGCAACGCGCCGTCCCATGTCGTTCTCCGGGTAGACGACGTGGTGAACACCCACCCGCTCCAGAATTTCTCCTTGTTCCCTAGACGTGGCTTTCGCCCAAATCTCTTTGACCCCGATTTTGGTGAGGTACGCGGCGGTCAGGATGCTCGCGAGAATGTCGGACCCGATCGCAACGACACAGACATCAAATTCCTGAACCTTCAGTTGCTCGAGTGCGTCATTGACTCCGGGGTCAACGCGCACCACTTTCGTCAACAATCCGTTGTGGCGTTGGACGCGGTCTTCGTCGGTCTCAATTCCCAACACTTCGATGCCGATCTCGACCAGTTCGATTGCTAAGGCGCTGCCGAAACGACCGAGTCCGAACACGGCGACGTTGCGGACGTTTTTTCGGGGACCAGTTGTGATGCGCTTAACCAAGGATCGGCCTCTCTTTCGGGAATTCGTATAGTTTAGGGCGGTCGGACAGGACGAGGGCTGTGCTCAACGCCAGCGGTCCGAGCCGACCGATGATCATGAGCAAAATGAGATTAATAAGCGCGGGGTCCGGGAGGTTCGCGGTGATTCCGGTGGACAAGCCGACCGTTCCGAATGCGCTGATGACCTCGAGGATAACTCGATCGGTCGTTTCGTTAGTCGTCAACTGCATGAGGATTGTCGAGAAGGCGATGTAGGCGACCGCGAGAAGAGCAATCGTGATGGCTTGACGATGTACCGATCGAGAAAGTCGCTTCCCGAAGATGTTGACGGCCGAATCGCCCTTGAGTTCCGTCCAGACAATGAACGCAAGCACAGCAAATGTCGTCACCTTGATACCCCCTGCTGTTCCCGCCGGGCCGGCACCGATGAACATGAGGGCGTCGATTCCTAGCCAGGTTTCTGGATTCATCGCGCCGATGTCAACCGAGTTGAACCCTGCGGTGCGGGTCTGAACTGATTGGAAGAATGCTGCGAGGATTTTGGACCCGGGGTCGAGCAACCCGAGGGTTTCAGGATTCGACCATTCCAACACCGCGATAAAGACCGTTCCCGCCACGAGAAGGACGAGCGTCATGAACATGACGATGTTGAAGTTCATCGTCCATCGACGCGGCGCCCACCCGACGCGGCGGAGTTCCATGATGACGGGGAAACCGAGACCGCCGAGGATAACGAGAGCACAGACCGTGAGTGAGATGACGGGGTCGGAAACGAATCCCATCATGTTGTCCGAATACAGAGCAAAACCCGCGTTGTTGAAAGACGAGACAGCGTGGAAGGTCCCCATCCACAGCGACTTGAGCACGTCATAGTCGTAGGCGATGCTGAACCAGGTTGACATAATCAGGGCACCGATGACCTCGATGAATAACACCATTCGGACAATTCTGAGGATGGTCGACTTCAACGTTGCGTCGGCAGGCTGTGCGCGAAATTCACTTGAAATCAGGTCCGCGCCACCGGTTGATAATCGGCGAAAGATTGCGATGGCGACGAATCCTGAGACCACCATGATTCCCAAGCCACCCAGTTGGATAAGGGACATCAACACAACCTTGCCGAAATCAGAGAGCACCGTCGATATATCAAAAACGGCAAGTCCCGTGACACACACCGCGCTCGTCGAGGTGAAAAATGCGTCAATGAACGAAATTGGCTCGCCGGTCGACGAAATGGGGAGTGCGAGCAGTGTGGCCCCGATCGTGATGAGGACGAGATAACCAATCACGGTGGCCTGAGTGGGGTGGATACGGAAACGGCGGCGCGAGCGAGCGCGCAACGTCTGATCGGAATCCACATCGCTAGATTACGCCCCTAGGGTGGAAACGTGAGATTGGTCGTCGCAACCTGTTCGGTGGATTACGCCGGTCGCCTCACGGCGCACCTGCCACTCGCAACCCGCACACTGATGCTGAAGGGCGATGGAAGTGTTCTCATCCATTCGGACGGCGGGTCGTACAAACCCCTCAATTGGATGAGCCCACCGTGCGTCATCGATTTCTCGAAACCCGACGACGACCTCGCCGCGGCGGGGGTAATCGAGATATGGCGAGTGACGCACGCGAAAACGGCGGACATGCTCGTTATCTCGATTTTCGACATTCACCACGATTCGACGCACGAATTGGGTGTAGACCCTGGTTTGATCAAAGACGGTGTCGAGGCCCACCTACAGCGCCTCTCTGCCGAGCAGATCGCGGT
>JAEMRP010000031.1:3278-7604 GCA_016463265.1 Microbacteriaceae bacterium
TCAAAGACGGTGTCGAGGCCCACCTACAGCGCCTCTCTGCCGAGCAGATCGCGGTGTACGGAGAGGGTTTCAGCCTGATTCGGCGCGAATTCCCGACCGCGATTGGTCCCGTCGACATCCTCGCGCGGGACGCGAACAATGCGGTCGTCGCGATTGAAATCAAACGCCGTGGTGATATCGATGGCGTTGAACAATTGACGAGGTACCTCGAACTCCTGAATCGCGACCCAACCTTGGCCCCTGTCACAGGAGTATTTGCCGCCCAGGAAATCAAACCGCAGGCGCGCACTCTCGCCGAAGACCGTGGAATTCGTTGCGTTGTTCTCGACCTCGAGGAATTGCGCGGCGGCGAGACCGACCACGACAGGCTGTTCTGATGACCTATACCGCCGTGCTGTTTGACCTCGATGGCACCATCGTTGATTCCGCTCCCGGAATCTTTCACTGCTTTGAACACACGTTTCGCATGCTGCACCGCGATGCTCCCAGTCGCGAGGCCATGCGCCCCTTCCTCGGCCCGCCGCTCACGACGACGTTCGGCGACACACTCGGCATGTCCGGCGATGAACTTGAACGAGCAATCGCGATCTATCGCGCAGAATACGCCGCGGGCGGGGCTATCACGGCAGACCTTTTCCCCGGCGTGATAGATGTTGTCCGAGCGGTTCGAGCCGCGGGAATCCCCGTCGCGTTGGCGACATCAAAGGTAGAAACCGGAGTTCGCATGGTCTTGCGGCACTTCGAACTCGAGGACGATTTCGATGTGCTGGGTACTGCGTCGGACGACGACGTTCGATCGGCGAAAGCGGACGTCGTTCGCTTCGCCCTCGATGCTCTCGACGAGGCAGGTGGCGACATTTCGCGCGTCGTACTAGTGGGTGATCGAATTCACGACGTCGAGGGTGCGGCCATCCACGGCGTCGACAGCGTGCTGGTGCAGTGGGGTTATGGAAGCGAAGACGAGTGGTCGGAGGCCACCGCGACGGTCTCGACCGTGGCCGGCTTGCGCGAGTTTCTCCAGGTCTAGCTGGTTCGGAAGGCGGCTAGTCGCGCCGAGTTGAGCACGACAAACACCGACGAAAACGCCATGGCGAGTCCCGCGACAGCCGGTCCCATGACTCCCGCGAGGGCAATGGGGATTGCAATCGCGTTGTAGCCGAACGCCCAGACGAGGTTTCCACGAATCGTTCCGAGCGTTGACCGAGACAGTCGGATGGCGTCGGCGACGCGGCGAAGGTCGGTCGAAACCAAAACGATGTCACTCGTTTCGATCGCAACGTCAGTGCCGTGGCCCATGGCAATGCCCAGGTCGGCTTGCGCGAGAGCGGCCGCGTCATTGATTCCGTCACCCACCATCGCCACGACCTCCCCACGTTGTTGAAGTCGTGCGATGAGGTCGCGCTTGTCGGCCGGATTCATGGCTCCGTAGAACTCGTCAATACCGACTTCGTGCGCGACCACTTCAGCGACCGCCGCGTTGTCGCCCGAGGCCATGACGGTTCGAATTCCCAGCTTTGATAGCGCTCTAATCGCCAACGAAGCACTGGGCTTGACCACGTGACTGATTGCAATGAGGCCCACGACCCTGTCGCCGTGCGCGACGGCAACGAGGGACCGCCCCGCCGAAGTCCAGTCAGCAGCCGCGGCGACAATCGACGTCGGTACGGCATGTGAGGTTTCAGCAAGCCACTCCAGCGACCCGGCCCGAATAACGGTTGTGCCCAGAGTTCCCGTCACTCCACGCCCGGGTTCCGCCAGGATTCCGAGAGCTACGTCGCCCATGACCTCACGGGTTGTGGCCTCGGCGACCACCGCCCGGGCCAGCGGGTGATCGGTGCCCATCTCGACACGCGCTGCGTCACCGAGAACCGTGTCCGCCGAAACACTGTCGCCCAACACGTCGACCACCGAGGGGTGGCCGCTTGTCAACGTTCCAGTTTTATCCACGACGACGGTCGTGACTCGACGCGTGCTCTCGAGCACGTCGGTACCGCGGATAATGATTCCGCTTCGGGCTCCACGTCCGGTTCCGGCGAGAAGTGCCATCGGTGTCGCCAATCCCAGTGCGCACGGACAGGCAACGACGAGCGTCGCCACGGCGATAGAGACCGCGTGTGTCGCATCGCCAGTAATGGCAAACCACACGATTCCACCGGCGACTGCCGACACGATTACGAGCGGGACGAACACCGCCGAAATTCGGTCGACCAGTTTTTGAACGGGGGCTTTGCCAGCTTGGGCTTCTTCTACCATTCGTGTCAACCGGGCGAGTTCGGTGCTGGCACCGACCGCGGTTGCTTCGACAACAAGTCGACCCCCCGCATTAATCGTTCCGCCGATGAGCGTCGACCCGACTCCGACGGGAACAAGCCCGCTCTCACCCGTCACGGCACTTGCGTCGATTGCGGATTGTCCCTCAACGATCCGGCCGTCCGTCGGCACAATCCCACCGGCCAGAACGACAAAAGTGTCACCTCTCTGCAGGGCACCGGCTGGGACCGTCACTTCACGACCGTCGACGAGGAGAATCGCGTGCTTGGCGGCAGTGTTGAGCAACGCGGTGAGCGACATTTTCGCCGCTCGCTTAGAGGACGATTCCAGAAGGCGCCCGAGCAAAACAAAAGCGGTGACGACGGAGGCCGACTCAAAATAAAGGGAGTGGGGGCTGTAGCCAAACAGCGCCATGTCCATTCGCATTCCGATCATGCCCGCCATCGTGAAGAACAGGGCATAAATGGACCACAGATACGCCACCGCAACCCCGAGCGAAACGAGGGTGTCCATCGTCGTTGCGCCGTGGCGGGCGTTGCGGATCGCTGCTCGGTGGAACGGCCACGCACCCCAGGTCACGATCGGCGTGGTGAGGGCGGCGGCCACCCACTGGAACCCGTCGAATTGCCAGGCGGGAATCATCGACATGAGAAATACTGGAGTCGCGAGCGCCAACGAGACGATGACCCGAGCCGTAAGCACGGGGTCGACGGGTGCGTCTTTTTCGCGCTGCTCGCGATCGATCACGCGCGCGCCGTAGCCGACCTTCGTGATGGCTGCGATGAGGACGGTCGCGTCCGTCACGCCATCAATCTCGACCGACGCACGTTCAGTCGCAAAGTTCACTGTCGCGATGACTCCAGGGACGGCCGCGAGCGCGCCTTCAATCCGCCCGGCGCACGTCGCACAGGTCATACCCTCCAACGCCAGATCGACGTGGGTGGTGGACATTAGTGGACTAGTTCGTATCCGGCTTCGACGATCGCCTTGTCAAGGGCCACAGCGTCGACGGCGGCATCGCTCTCGACGTGCAGAGTCGATTGGCCGTTTGCCACGAGGTCGATCGAGACCCCCGTTACTCCCGGCACGAGTGCCGCTGCTCGTGACACTGTCATCACGCAGTGGTTACAGGTCAACCCGGTGACCCCGAAATCTGTTGTGTTCACTTTGTTATCCTTTCACTACCCGGTGAAACAGCCAATAGCTGTCGATTATTCCGAAGCGCTCGCAATCGACGTTGTTCAGTGGTGCGCAAGAGGGGACTTGAACCCCTACGCCCTTACGGACACTGGCACCTGAAGCCAGCGCGTCTGCCATTCCGCCACTTGCGCGCGTCCGCAGACGTGCTCCGTAAGGCTATCACGGCGAGCGCCGGCCAAACCCGCGAGGTGCAGGGGCGTGACACCCACCACGGTTAGAATTGG
Organism: Microbacteriaceae bacterium; assembly: GCA_016463265.1. Lineage (GTDB taxonomy): Bacteria > Actinomycetota > Actinomycetes > Actinomycetales > Microbacteriaceae > MWH-TA3. The sequence continues at coordinate 6,974 of JAEMRP010000031.1, forward strand.
GGCGACCGTGGAGGAGGAACCGTGGGCTTATTGGACAACGTTGAACGTGGTCTTGAGCGACTCGTCAGCGGCGCTTTCGCAAAGTCTTTTCGGGGTGGTGTTCAGCCGATCGAAATCATCGCCGCGCTCAAGAGAGAGATTGATTCACACGCGGTCGTTGTCCAGCGTGACCGCATCCTCGCTCCTCACGCCTACACGGTCGGCCTCAATTCCGAGGACTTTGAGCCGCTCAACGCTCACGGCACCATTCTGATTGGTGAATTGACCGACGGAGTCCGGGCCTATGCGACCCGTCAGCGATATAGCTTTACCGCCCCTGTGTCCATCGCGATTGTCGCCGCGTCGGACATCGCGCGCGGCGTCATCAAGGTTGCGTCGCAAGCTCTCGACGCGGTGTCTGAATGGCACCCCGCGCTCGAAATCAATGGCGAAACGATTCACCTGAGCGGCCCCGAAATCATCATCGGCCGAGGTTCGACGGCAACGGTGGTAATCAGCGACAGCGGCGCATCGCGTCACCACGCTCGTATCCTGTGGGGCGGTAAAATCGCGGGTCTCGAAGACATGCAATCGACCAATGGAACCAAACTCAATGGAACTCGGGTGACGTCATCGCCCCTCGATCAGGGTG
>JAEMRP010000031.1:7704-8952 GCA_016463265.1 Microbacteriaceae bacterium
AATGGAACCAAACTCAATGGAACTCGGGTGACGTCATCGCCCCTCGATCAGGGTGACATCATTCAGATTGGCGGAACCCAGCTGGTCTTCCGGATACTTCCGGGGGTTTCGGCGTGAGTGAGCTGACCCTTTTCGTGCTCCGCTTCGGTTTCCTCGGGTTGATGTGGGTTTTCGTCTTCGCCATTGTGTTCGCGTTGCGTAGTGATCTGTTCCGCCACTATGTTCGCCGAGGCGATCGGCCACAGGGCGACATCACCCATAACCCCGGCGCCGAGTCGTCACCATTCCTTCCTCCTGTCGCAACCACGTCGACATCGAGCCCGGCACAGAAACTCGTGATTGTCGCGGGCGCACGCGAAGGGCTTGAAATTCCGCTCGAGTCAGACAAGCTCACTATCGGTCGCAGCGCACAATCGGGTCTCGTCATCCGCGACGAATATACGTCGACCAACCACGCGCGCTTGCAATTGTGGAACGGTGACTGGGTTATTCAAGATCTGGGCTCCACCAATGGCACATTTGTCGATAACCAGCGCGTGAGCGTCCCCACTCCCGTCCCGATGTATGCCCCCGTGTCCGTCGGCTCGACCATTTTTGAACTGAGGCCATAGTGGACGCCCGCGTCCTCTCGGTGGCGAGCAGTCACATCGGGCGAGTCCGAGCAAGCAATCAGGACTCGGGTTACGCCGGTACCCATCTCTTTCTTGTCGCCGACGGGATGGGTGGTCACGCGGGTGGCGACGTCGCAAGTTCGCTCGCGACCCAAGCCGTCACCGCCGTCGCCGATGAGCGCTTTGAATCGATCGAAATCGCTCAACAGCGTCTCGTGGAATCGGTGAAGAACAGTGCCGCCGAACTCATCGAGGCGGTGCGCGAACACCCCGACCTCTCCGGCATGGGAACGACGGTAAGCGCGCTTCTTCGCCACAACCACCAGGTTGTCATTGCGCACATCGGCGATTCGCGCATTTATCGCCTGCGCGGTGGAGTCCTCGAACAAATCACGACCGACCACACGTTTGTACAGAAGCTCGTGGAAACGGGCCGCATAACGCCCGAGGAAGCGTTGGTGCACCCGCGTCGCAACGTTCTCATGCGAGTTTTAGGCGATGTCGCTGGGAGCGTTGACGTCGATACCGCGGTTCTCGACACCGAACCCGGCGATCGCTGGATGTTGTGCTCCGACGGTTTGTGCGGCTATGCAACCGAAAATGCCATCGCCAGCGTTCTTAAATCCGAACCGGATGC